>JALSTC010000609.1 GCA_026983935.1 Ardenticatenia bacterium | reverse complement strand
TCACAATAAACGTCCGCACACGCTCGCACAGCGCCGCGATCGCCTCCGGGCCGCCGTGTGGGGCGTCCGGCCATTCGTCCACATGCACGCCCCAGTATTCACGCGGCGCACCGGGATAGCGCGGCATGACGTGGATGTGCACATGCGGCATGCCGTCGCCGATGGCGAAGGCGTAAACATGCTCGGCCCCTTCCGTCGCCCGGAGCGCCCGGCTCAACCGCGCCGCCAGCACACCCAGCGCCGCCGCTTCCGCGTCCGTCAGGTCGGGCAAATTGGGCACATGATGCTTCGTCTCGGCCATCAGGTAGCCCAGATAGGCCGTGTCATGTCCCTCGCGAATCTGCGCGTGCCCGGCGAAAACCAGATCGTCCTCGTAAATCGCGCCGCCCGGTACGCTTACCTCGCCGCGATGCTTGCGGCAGATGAAGCAGTCCCGCTCGATATCCTGACGCATGGCGCGCGGCACTCCCTTACCTGTGGGCGTATCGAATACCATGCAAGAATATTACCACATTTGCGGGCGACAATGGCCCTGCAACTGGCGGTCGGCGGCCTTTGGCACAGCCCCCAACTGGAACCCTTTTTTGCATCTTTGCCCGGCTGGACATGACGAAAAGATGATGATACATTAAAGCATATCTTAAATCTCGCCAAAGAATGCCCATCTATTGATGTCCTTCTGAGATGTAGCAGGCTCTTGTCAGTAACTGAGAACTGCCGTATGCGGACACCCCCTCCTCTAAGGATGCGTCATCGGCAGCGGTCTCTGTGCATACCTGATCAGATTACATCTGTTGAAAGGTCGTCTGATGCATATCTCCGATACGGCAGCGCATTCCCGGCAGGCTTCGCTGTTCGGCGGCGGGCGGTTCTTCTCCCTGACGAAGAAGTACCTCCGACGCACAATCCTGTATATTTTGCTGCTGCTGGCCGTCGCCTGGGCGGTGCTGCCGCTGCTCTGGGTTTTTATCTCCTCTGTCAAGCCTGACCGGGAAATCCTCGCTTTTGCCCGCGAGCAGACCATCCTGCCCCGTGAGCCAACCCTTGAGAACTATGAAACGCTGTTCACTGTGACCCAGTTCGGGACATGGATGAAGAACAGTGCCGTGATGGCGACGACCACGACCGTGCTCGTGATCAGCCTGTCGGCGATGGGGGCATATGCGCTAAACCGCTTCAATTACCGGGGATTCGAGGCATTCAGCCGTCTGACGCTGCTGGCCTACATGATGCCACCGATCATTCTGGTCGTGCCACTGGTCTTTTTGCTGGTCAAACTGAAGCTTGATAATTCGCTTTTCGGGCTGCTGCTGGTGTATACCGGCACACGGTTGCCCTTTGGGCTGTGGCTGCTGCGATCCTATTTTCAGGGCATCCCGCTTGAATTGGAAGATGCGGCCATGGTGGACGGGGCGACGCGCTTCCAGGCCTTCTACCGTGTGATTTTGCCGCAGGCCATGCCGGGCATGATCTCGACCGGCATCTTTGTCTTCAGTGTCACCTGGCACGAATACCTCTTCGCTTCAGTGCTGATCCGTAGCGCATCCAGGCAGACGCTGAGTTCGGGCGTGGCCACGTTCCTTTCGGAAGACTGGATTTATTCCTGGGGCATCCTGATGGCTGCCGGTGTGATGGTCAGCCTGCCGCTGGTGCTCTTCTACACCTTTTTGCAGCGTTATCTGATTGCCGGATGGGGCGGCGGCGCGCTGAAAGGTTAGGCCGCACTGACCGCTCATGGACGTTCCTGACGGCTATTTGGAGAAAGGAGGGGGGATCGAAGGGAAGCATGCCGACACGTTTTCCTGAGTCCTTGAGTTAGTATTCTTGGGAGCGAAAGAGAGAAATGCACATGAAACGCCTGATGTCTGTGCTGCTTGTTGTGACGCTTTTACTGGCGGTGAGCGGGCCAATTACCGCGCAGGAGGAGGGGCCGCGCGTCCTGACCTTCTTCACCACCGAAGCCGACCCGCCGCAGCTTCAAATCCTGGCGGAGATCATTGACGAATACCACGAAATGAACCCAGAAGTGTTCAT
>JALSTC010000608.1 GCA_026983935.1 Ardenticatenia bacterium | reverse complement strand
TGGACGCTGGCAGTGGTGGGCATCCTTGGTGTGACTCTGATCGGGAGTGCGCTCTGGGTGCGCCGTGAAGATGGGCGGCGCTTCCCCTGGATGGAGCTGCTGTTGATCGTGTTGATCGCGGTGCTGGTATGTATGGTTTTCCTGGTGATGGAGGAAGCCACACGCCAGGAGCCGGTGATAGCCACGCCTGCAGACCCCAATGCCCAGAGCGGGGAAACGACGGCGGCGGTCAATGCTGCCCCGATCATCCTGGCCTGGGTGTTCGGAACCCTGATCACCGGTCTGGCGGTTATCGGGCGCTTCACCGGTGTGTGGGATGAACTGAAGCGCTTCCCTGTTTTTGATGTCTTGATCGTGATGGGGACGCTGATCTTGCCCTGGCTGACGGCCTTTGTCATCTATGCCACCGGTGCACAGCCGACGGATTATTCCGCGGCAGGGATAGGCCGGGCGGTGCTGTCGCTGGTGCCGTTTGCTGTGGTGGCTGTGACGGTCGGCCTGCTGTGGAACTGGCGTGCCTGGCTGGCGGCGGCAGGCGTCTTCATGGCGCTTTACGTCTTTTTCTTCACGACCATGTTTACCAACGGTCAGGGACTGGCCAGCGGGATGATCGGCAGTCTGGGCTATTGGCTGGAACAGCAGGGCGTGCGGCGCGGTAATCAGCCCCAGTATTACTATATTATTCTGATGACACCTTTCTATGAGTTCCTGCCGCTGATCGGCTCGATGGCAGCCGGAGTCTATGGACTGGTGAAGCTCTGGCGCTTCAGGTTGCACAGGCAAGAAGCGCCTGCGGAGGCGGAGGGGAATCCGCTGCCTGCCGGGGAATCTGCCGCCGCGGTGGGGGCAGAGATGCCGGACGTGGTGGCCCCTGAAGCTGTCGGGACGCTGGCTGCAGATGTCAACCGGACGCCACTGGCCGGGGACGGTGGACGTGAGCCTGTGCAGCCTGATGCGGTGGCAGAGTCGATACTGCGCCGCAGCGAAGAATGGCTGAGTCATGTGCCGTTTGTGCTATTTATCGGGTACTGGGCAGTCATCAATCTGATGGCGTACACGCTGGCCGGGGAAAAGATGCCCTGGTTGACCACGCACATCACCGTGCCGCTGATCATGCTCTCCGGCTGGTACGGCGGGCAGATCATCGGTGGAATATCGCGGGATAGATTCCGGGCGTGGGGTTGGCGCTTGCTGCTGCTGGTGCCGCTGTTCCTGATCGCCTTCTTCCAGGTGGTGATGCCCTGGTTTACCGGCCAGTATCCTTTCCAGGGACTGGCACAGGAACAGCTTGCCCGGACGGGCGCGTGGCTGGCCGCTGTTGCTGTGGCGGCGGGGACGGTGTATGTCATCAGCCGCCTCATTGCCCGCATCGGCTGGGGGCAGTTCTGGCGCGTATTCGCGGCGGGCGCGGGGGCGCTGCTGGCCGTGATCACGCTGCGATCGGCATTCATGGCGTCGTTTATCAACTATGATTATCCGACCGAGTTTCTGGTTTACGCGCATGGTGGTGCGGCGCATACCACAGTCTTTGACATGCTCCGTGAGATCAGCCTGCGCACAACGGACGGCATGAATCTTCGCGTGGCCTATGATGATAAGATGTCATGGCCGGGAAGCTGGTATCTGCGCGAGTACCCGAACGCTGTTTACTTCGGTACCAGTCCCAGCGTTCAGGTGCTGGACGATGCGGTGGCTGTATTAGTCGGGGAGGAAAACCGGGCACGTGTTGAGCCGATGCTCGGCGACCGATATTACCACTTCGAGTACATTCGCATGTGGTGGCCGATGCAGGATTACTTCAACCTGACCGTCGAGCGCATTGATAATGCGTTTGATCTCGATCCGCAGAATGTGACGGCGGCCAACATCCGCCGCGGTATGTGGGACATCTGGTGGAACCGCGACTACCGCACCTACGGCCAGGCGGTCGGCCAGCCTGCCAACTACGATCTGGCGACATGGTCGGTATCTGACCGGATGCACCTCTACGTGCGTAAGGATGTTGCGGCGCAGGTATGGGACCTAGGCGTCGGCGC
>JALSTC010000607.1 GCA_026983935.1 Ardenticatenia bacterium | reverse complement strand
CCTCGTTAAGATAGGCCGTCACCAGAACAAGAGTCGCTCCCCAGGGCAGGCGCGGACTTTCCTCACTAAGGAATTCATTATAGTCGGCAGAGACAAAGAAGCTGACACCGGCCAGTGTCTCCAGAATGCGCATGAGCTGATCGCGGCTCCGGCCCGGCAGGACACGGAACGGCTGATCGGCATGGGCCAGTGTACCGTTGGCAACGACTCCAACCGCATAATCCTGAGAAACGCCCCAATAGGCCAGGGACGCCGTCGTGGTGACCAGATACTCCAGCATCTCCGGCCAGACGCCCTGCCAGTAGCGCTCGAACGTCGCCACGTTCAGGCAGAGCACCATGCTGATGCTGCGCGTTGGCTCATAAACCCGGGTTTGGAGTTCGCCAACACGTGCAGTAGCCTTCCAGTGAATGTGGCGTAGATCATCTTCGGGGCGATAATCCCGCACCCCCATGATACGATTCGGGTCTTCGAACAGCCGCTGCTGTGTGTGGAAATCACCCAGCGGATCCTTAACCGGCAGCCCTAACTCCGGCAGCGATTTGATCTCCGGATAGACGATCAGGCGTTCCGGCGGGGCCAGCACACGCCCCCGCTCAAACAGGCTGAAAGGATCGCCGGACACTGCATAAGCCGGGCCAATCTGGTATACACCCCGCTGACGGGCCAGCAGTGGCAGCCGCCGCCGCACCCGTTGATACCAGCGCAGCGTGTAATTGTTGATCAACAGGCCTTCGTCCGGTATCGGCGCGGCACTCAAGCGGTTCTCATCCACCGGGCCGACGGGGAGCGGCCATTCGTCCTGCACCTGAATCCAGGCCAGCGGCAGCAGCTTGCGATTTTCGATCACAATCTGCAGCGCGATCTGCTCACCGGGGAACACACGCCGATGTTCAAAGCGGCGAATGTAAGCCACATGCTGAAGGGCCCCCCGGCTCCAGCTCCAGGCCACGGCCACCACCACAAGCATGAATCCAGTCAGCGCCATCAGCGTGGCATTACGCAGCAATGCCCCGATGACAAACAAAAACAGCGCCATCCCCACCCAGCGGTGATCCAGCAGACTGCGAACTGTAGCATCCCGCGGCGCGGATCGCGCTGCTGCCAGCGCCTCGCGCTCGATTTCCTCAAAGTTAAACACGGCTTATGCTTCCACCGGCACAGGGACCGTATTCACTATATCGGTGACGATCTCCTCCGGCCTGCGTCCACGCAGGCGCACCTGCGGGCTGAGCATGATCCGGTGGGTGAGGACATACGGTGCCAGAAACTTCACATCATCTGGCAGGACAAAGTCCCGTCCCTGGATGGCCGCCCATGCCTGGCTGGTGCGATACAGCGCCATTGTCGCCCGCGGACTCGCACCGAGGTCAACTTCGCGGTGCTCACGGGTCGTGCGGGCCACCTGCACGATGTATTCCTGCACGCTTTGCTCCACGCGAATCTGGCGCACGCCGGCGATCATCTGCTGCACAGTCTCCGGGTCAATCACAGGCCCCAGCGACTGGAGCGGATCATCCTCCCGAAAACGAAGCAGAATGGCATTTTCCTCTTCCAGGGTGGGATAGCCGATGGCAATACGCATCAGGAAACGGTCGATCTGCGCTTCTGGCAGCGGAAAAGTGCCCTCCAGCTCAATGGGATTCTGCGTGGCAATGACCAGAAAGGGTCGGGGCAGCCGCATGGTTTCCAGGTCCACGGTGATCTGGCGCTCCTGCATGGCCTCCAGGAGCGCACTCTGGGTGCGCGGCGTGGCTCGATTGATCTCATCCGCCAGCACGACCTGACTCAGAATCGGGCCTGGTCGGTATTCAAAGGTCTGCGTTTTTTGGTTAAAGTAGTTGATGCCGGTCACATCGCTGGGCAGCAAATCAGGCGTGAACTGGATTCGACGAAAGGTGCATCCCAGCGAAATTGCCATTGCCCTGGCAAGCGTCGTCTTACCCGTGCCGGGCACGTCCTCCAGCAGGATATGCCCTTCGCTGAGCACAGCCGTCAGCACCAGATTGATGATCTCTTCCTTGCCGACGATCACGCG
>JALSTC010000606.1 GCA_026983935.1 Ardenticatenia bacterium | reverse complement strand
CCGACGGCTGCGAGAAGACCCGCATTACGTGACGCTGCCAGTCCTTTTCCTCACCGCGCATTCCCGACCTCAGGACATCGTTAACGGGCTGGACGCTGGAGGGGATGATTATGTGGTCAAGCCGGTAGACCTTTCTGTGTTTCTGGCCCGTGTCCGTGCCCTGCTGCGCCGTGTTCAGATTCGTGAAGATAGGGCCAGCAGTGCAGATCAGCAGGAATCGACGTTAACCATCGGCGACCTGACCCTGGACTCCAATACATATCAGGCAACCGTTGGTGACCGGACGGTCCAACTCACGGCCACAGAACACCGTCTGCTGCGCTACCTGATGGAGCACCCTAACCAGCCGCAGTCCCCGCAGCATTTGCTGGAGATGGTCTGGGAATACCCGCCATATGCTGGCGACCCCGATCTTGTGCGTGTGCACATTCGCAATCTGCGATCCAAGATCGAGCCTGACACTCGTAATCCCCGCTTCATCCACACGGTGCACGGTGTGGGCTACATGATCCGAACAAGCAAAGAGTAGCCCCCTGCACAGACCGTTAAGTGTAACTTAGTTGACAATTCTCTATCATTTCCTCACAATTCGAGTCATAGTCCCCCCGGTGGGTTATGGTATCATCAACATAGAGTGCGTTTACCCCCTGCCGGGGTATGATTCCCGTGGTAGGCTGATTCCTGGGGAAGAGGGTTATGCGGCGTTATCTGAACAAACTTCTGGCGATTCTGGACGGCGCTCCACCGCCAACAGACTACGGCCATACCGCCCGTCGGGGGCAAAGCCTTGTTGAGCTGACCCTGATGATGCCCATCCTGCTCATTATGTTCCTTGGGCTGGTTGAGATCGGCTGGCTGGCAAACAACTTCCTGATCCTGCTGGACGTCACCCGCGAGGCTGGCCGTTTTGGTGCGACCAACGACCCTCTGGAATGGCCTACAGGGGAGGAGCATAATCTGGAGCGGATGGACTGTAATAGTGTTGAGGGTGGTTCGTATGTTGATCTAGAAGGAAAAGTCTTCCTGCCGGTGACCGATACATCTCACCTGCCGGGCGTATTTGTGGATGGCGCCGACTCGCCCATTGGGTATTATGACGGCGTGGCGTGCGGCGTGGTACGCAATATGGCGCCGCTGGTTTTTGATACGACCCAGGATGATGTGGTCGTTTCCGTTTTCGCCTACGTTGTAGAAGATTTCGGCAGCGGCCCTGTTGTACGAGTTACAGGGCGCTTCCCGGCCAGACAGAACGAATGCAGCAATGAGCCGTACGATCCATTCGATGTCAACCGCAACAATTCCTATGACCTGAGAGAAGACCAGTTCCGCATGTATGACGGCGTCGAAGAACTCGGCCCATCAGACAATGATGAAAACATCCGGGGATTTGTGCTGACCGGCCATCATCAGGTTTCCGATGCACCGGGCTGCATCGGCTCTGAATTCAGCACGCAGGAAATTGAGGATTTGCTCAACGGCGCGTCATCGCTGGAAAACGAGCACTCGCCCAATAACGGCCTGCTGCTCGTAGAACTGTTCTGGCATCACCGCCAACTGCTGGGGCTGCGCTGGTTTACAGCAATTGGCGATAATTTTGAAATTCACGTCTGGGCCATGTTCCCGGTAACGGCAGCTGAGCCAACCGCAACACCCAGTTAACCTGTGCATCTCACAAGGTAGAAAAGCGAGCGCTGGTATGAAGATACTCGCACGACTCAGAACCCGTATTCTCCATCGCAACCAGGCCGGACAGACGATCATCCTGCTGGCGCTTGCCATGATCGCGCTGCTGGCCTTCGTCGGCCTGGTGACTGACGTGTCGCTGCTCTTTGTGCGGTTCAGTCAGCTTCGCCGGGCGGTAGACGCAGCCTCCATCGCAGCAGCGGGACAGGTGCGCGAAAATCGTGATTACGCCGATGTGGCACTCTCCGCCAGGCAGTTCATCCGCCTGCATGGGCTGGACCCAGACCGGGTGCTGGTCGAAACCTGCGTAACCAATCCCGGCGACCCCGAACTGTGTGTTACCCCACCGCGCAAGCTGGTTC
>JALSTC010000605.1 GCA_026983935.1 Ardenticatenia bacterium | reverse complement strand
CCCGCTCCACATCTACCAGCACCGGCGTTGCCCCCACGTGCTCGATGACGTGTACCGTGGAGCAGAAGGTAAGGGTTGTTGTGATCACTTCATCGCCCGGGCCAATACCCAGCGCTGCCAGGGCAAGATGCAGCGCGTCAGTGCAGGAGCTGAGTGCCAGTGCGCTTGGTGCGCCGATGTAAGCCGCAAATTCTTGCTCAAAGAGCCGGGTTTTGGGGCCGGTCGTGATCCAGCCCGACCGCAGGGAATCCACCACCTCTTCGATCTCAGCGTCGGTGATATCCGGCGGGGAAAAGGGCAGGAAAGTTTCACGGACAGCAGGCGTGTGTGTTGTCTTCAGCAAAGTTCGTCCGTTTCCCATGTTTGTTATCTCCATAATCTAGCAGGAAAACCAAGAGCCTTTGTCATCTTGCAACCAGTAAACCAGCTACATCTCACAAGCTCTGTACACCAGTCGGATTTCCAGGGCAGCGCATGCATGAAGGAAGAAGCCGCCGATCAGTTTGGGCCGCTGACATGCGCCGCCGGTGGCAGCCAGCCGTAGGGCGGCAGATCTGTCGGCAGCGCGAAGCTTTCGTCTTCTACCACTGACTCCGCCGGGCGGAATGCCGCTTCTGCATCGGAGTCGTAGGCCTGTTCGATGCACTGACGCAGCATCATCAGGGCCTGCCCGCTGGTCTGTGGGTCATCAAAGAGGCCGATTTCTTCCCCATTTGAAGCCGTCACGGCATCCAGCAGTTCGTCAACCTGCTGGAGAAGGCGGGCTGGACGGAAGCTGTTATCCTGCCGATTCCTCAACTGAACGATATGTGAGTGGGCCGTCTTGATTGCGACCTCAGATTCAAGCTGGAGCACTTCATTCAGTTTTTCGCCGGGGCGGATGCCTGTGAACTTGATCGGGATGTCTTCATATGGGCGCAGTCCGCGCAGCCGGATCATGCGCTCTGCCAGATCGACAATGCGCACTTCCTCACCCATCTGCAGCATGAACAGGTCATCGCCGCGTGTCAGGCAGGCTGCATGAAGCACGAGGTTCACCGCCTCTGCGATTGTCATGAAGTAGCGCCGCATGTCTTTGTGGGTCACGGTCACCGGGCCGCCCTGGTTAATCTGGCGCTCAAACGTCGGGACGACGCTGCCGCGGCTGCCGAATACATTGCCAAAGCGTACGGATGTGAACAGTGTGTTGTGGCTGCCATCCTGGGCAAAGGCGTGCATCAGCAGTTCTGCGATGCGCTTGGTCGCGCCCATGACATTGGAGGGATCTACGGCTTTGTCGGTTGAGATCAGCACAAAGCGCTCTGTTCCGTACTCACGGGCCAGCCGGGCTACATTGCGCGTTCCCCCCACATTGACCTCGACAGCTTCCGCGGGGAAGAGCTGCAGCATGGGGACATGCTTGTAGGCGGCAGCATGGAAGATCACCTGCGGGCGGTAGCGTTCAAAGACAGTCCGCAGTCGTCGGTAATTGCGCACGTCCACCAGCAGCGGCACAATCACGGCCCCCGGTGCCATGCCTTCCATTTCGACCCGCAGGTCGTGCAGGCCGCTTTCGTTGATGTCCAGCATCAGCACCATTTCCGGTTCATAGGAGAGAAGCTGGCGGCTCAGCTCGGAGCCGATGGAACCGGCAGCGCCGGTTACCATGACTACTTTCCTTGTGATCGGGGAAAGATCGACATCCGCATGGCGGCCCAGCGGCTTGCGCCCCAGAATATCCTCCGGCTGTATATCACGCAGCAGGGGCACACCGCGGCGTTCGTCCATCAGCGCCTGTGTATCCGGCACGATCTTGATGCGCGCCGGCGTGCTCTCGCAGTAAGCCAGAATTTCGCGGAAGTCCGGCCCGCTGATGTTGTGGATAGCCAGCACAATCAGTTCGATTTTGTGCTTCCTCACCAGGTGGGGGATGTCGGCGCGAGCACCGATCACGCGGGTGCCTTCGATATACAGGCCGCGCTTCAGCGGATCATCGTCCACGAAGCCGACAACGCGATATTTGCGATCTTTGCCCCAGCGGCGCTTGAGCCGCCACACGAAGTTCTGGCCTGTTTCCCCGGCGCCAATGATCAGCACAGAGGTCAGTTTTTCTGTCTTTTTGGCGTTCTCCGGCAGTTTCCCGTGCCAGACCGCATCCCAGCGCCAGTTAAGCCCGCTGACCAGGCGTGAGCGATAGCGTATGGCAACCAGACCGGTTATCGACAGTACGCTGCCCAGCAGCACAACGCTCAGCGGCAGCGGACGGGCGATGGTTTCGTCCAGCGCCAGCAGGAGGTCCACCATTCCCACGAACGCACCGGACACGAAGACGGCATACACCAGTCGGGATACTTCGTGCCCGCTGGAGCGCGACCAGATGCGGTGATAAATCCCGAAGTAGTAATTAACGATCAGCGTGACGATGATAACGAAAAACAGGAAGCCAAGACTGTTCATGTAGTCAAGCGTGGTGGTGATGGCCCGTGCAAAGAAAGCCGCTGTATACCCGCCCAGCACAATAAAGCTGTCCACAAGCATCCAGGCCAGAATGCGCCTTACATGATACGTCGAGAAGAATTTCCCCATAATCTCTTCACCCTCCTTGTGGCTGTGATGATGGCAGGATTGCGCTACCCAAAAACAACGATCTACTCAGAATCTTCTTCTTCCGATGCCGATGGTACATCCTCAGTCGCAGCTTCATCTGTCAGATAAAACACCCGCAGCGGGAACTCTCCCAGAAGAATCTCGCTGTCACTTGGCAGGTGATACACCCTGCCCGGCTCCAACCGCTGATTGTTCAGCCAGGTGCCGTTGCTGCTGTTCATGTCTTCGATATAGAACTTACCTTTCTTGCGGTACACGGCGGCATGCACACGAGAAACACCCGCGCCGAAGGCCCCATAGTCATCCAGGTCAATGTGTGGTGCATCCGTAGTGGAGGAGGTGCGCCGACCCAGCGTCACTTTCTCCTCAACGCGGATGGAGAGCGGTTCTTCGTCACTGGTGAAGAGCACAAGCGAATCGCGAGTGATATCTTTCGTCCGGATGGCACTCTGGGCTGGCCGGGGCAGCCTGGCCGTTTTCTTCCTGGTCGAGTGGCCCGCGCCGTTGCCGTTGCTGGCAGCCAGCACCAGTGCGGAGCGATCGGCCCGCAGCAGGGTCACCGGCTCATGGAGCATCGCATGGTCGCCGTCGCTCGCACTGTAGCTTCCTTTGTATTTGTAGTAGTAGGCCGCCGTTGTGGCCAGGTCGGCTGCCTTCACATTATTGAGGACAACGCCGCAGACTTCCCGGCCTAACTGACGGAACATCTCCATTGTTTCCAGGGCCGCGCCGCGCCGTGTCCGGCGGGAGCGCAGGACGAGCAGCACTGTCGCGTCTGTCGTGGCCGCCAGTACGGCTGTGTCCACGGCGGAGAGGGCGGGCGGCGTATCAAACAGGATCACATCCACGTTGTCGGCATACTCAAAAGCCTTGTACCAGTGATGCATCATGGCGGAGCCGACCTGCTCCGCCGGATTGTCCAGCGCCGGGCCGGAAGTAACGACCCGCAGGTTGGGGATATCGGTCTGCTTGATGCAGTCCACATAGTCCTCGTTCAGAGTCAGTGTGTACTGGTCAGTAAGCACATCCGCCGGTTCCACGGACAGCATGTTGCTGAGACCGTGGTCATTGCTCAGGCCGAAGAATTCATGCAGGGAAGGCCGCCGCATATCGGCGTCCACCAGCAGCACCCGATAGTTGGCCGTAGCCAGTGCCACCGCCAGGTTAGCGGTCACCACGCTCTTGCCCTCTTCCGGGCCGGGGCTGGTGATCACGTAGGCAATGCTTTCCCGCTGATTCATGTCGTAGATCAGCCGGGTGCGGATTGCGCGGAATTCTTCCGCGATGCGGGACGAAGGGTCTTTGGCCGCGATCAGGCGGGCGGCATAGTCATCCCGGCGTCCGCCAAAACGGGCGATCTTGCCCATCACCGGCAGGCCCAGCGTCCCCAGCGCCTCTTCCGGTGTCCGGATTGTGTCGTCAACGGCTTCACGCAGGATGAGCACGGCCGCCGCCGCACCCGCGCCGAGCAGCGCGGCTATCAGCGCCGTTACCACTGGATCGGACTTCTGCGCCGTTGTGGGCGGAACCGCCTCTTCGACGATGTCCACAGAATTCGTGCGGGCGCGGAGATTAGCGGAGGCGGTGCTGAATTCCGCGATGTTGGCAGAGGTCGCATTGATCTGATCAATCAGCAGGTCGCGGCTGGCGCGGAGCTGCTCCAGGCGGTCCAGGTCCAGCGTGTCGCTGGTAGCTGCCGCTTCCATTTCGGCGTTGATTTCGTCCAGGCGGGCCGTCATATCCGACAGCAGCCCCTGCAGCCGGAGAATCTCAGTGCGGGCCGTTTCAAGCTCCTGCTCCTGCTCCTGTGTCAGGTTGGAGGGGCTGTGCAAGACGACCTGCCGGGCCAGCTCATTGGCGACATCCGCCGCCAGCGCGGGGTCCGTGGCTTCAATGGTCAATCGAATCAACGACGTGCCCGGAATGATCTGCGTGTCAATCATGTTGCCTAACTGGCCGACTGACAGCGAGAAATCTCCGGTGTCAATTGTGCTCTGCAGGACATCACGTGTGCGGGCCAGCACCAGATAAGTACGGGCCAGTTGTTCGCCGGTCTGAATTTCGCTGGTATTCGGGTTTGGCGATTCAATGTAACTACCGATTGAGAGCAGTACGCTGGCTTCATAAAGTGCAGGCTGCGAATCAGCCCAGAAGTAACCGCCAGTTCCGGCAATGATGGCTGCGATGATGAGCAGCCACCAGCCTTTCCGGACGATCTGCAAATAGTCTTGTATTTTCATATTTCACCAATTCGAACGCTGCAGGGGCAGTCTGCCGCCGTCTGCGCGCTCTTACCTTTTCTCCATATCCCGATACCATTATTGCGACCGGAACTTCTCTCTAACTAAAAAAAGGCGACCAAAACATTACAAACTCCTTTCAATCCCCCTCTAAATGTTAAAATACTGTAATCCTGCCTGTTTTCCCGGCGCTGTAAATAGGCCTGTCATGCAAAAATCACAGGGCAGAAGGGGCGGTGGCGGGCCAATCGATATGCAGAGACGGCCCTATATGCCTCGCGCTGAGTGCCGCTGCAGGGGTAATGGCCCGCCTGCATGATCTGTAGGCAGGATGTAAGGGTTTCAAAAAATCCTGCAAGTCTTTCGTAAGGGGGGGCGGTTTACTCTTTTAAGAGAGAATTTTTACGGTTTACCAACCCAATCGAATGTTTGTCCTGCTGCAGTGCACTTGCTGATAGGTCCACGTGTAGTTGTCATTGTTTCATGCGAAAGGCCTGACAACTGCCATGCAAGGCAGGCAGTTCAGAATTGCTGCCTGTCACTGCTGGTTTGAACCTGGTGGATGCACGGAACGAGAATGAGTTATCGGATTCAGGTGAAAAGAAGAAAGGAAGGAAGCGATGGCCAAACCTCTCCCGGCTCCCCCCGGATATGAGGACACCAAAGTTGCCATTCTGGCCGGTGGGGTGGGATCGCGTCTGATGGAAGAGACGACCGTCCGTCCCAAGCCCATGGTGGAAATTGGCGGGCGGCCTATTCTCTGGCACATCATGATGCACTATGCCTACTATGGCTTCAAGAATTTCGTCATTGCGCTGGGATACAAGGGCGAATACATCAAGAAGTACATGGTGGATTACAGCGCACTCAACAGCAATCTGAAGGTGAACCTGGGGACAGGGGAGATCGTCCGCGAAAATAACTTCCCTCTGGACTGGAGTGTCGAGTTGATTGACACCGGCATCCCTACCGGGACCGGCGGGCGCATCAAGCGGTTAGCGCCTTACCTCGGCGATAAGACTTTTTTCCTGACCTGGGGGGACGGCGTCTCCGATGTCAATCTGCACAAACTGCTGGAATTCCACAAGTCTCATGGCAGGTTGTGCACGGTCACAGCCGTGCGCCCGACAGCTCGCTTCGGGCATCTGGAATTCGGCGGCCCGGACAAGAACGAGATCGTTCAGTTCAACGAAAAGCCGCAGACGGCAGAGGGCTGGATCAACGGGGCCTATTTCGTCTGCGAGCCGGGTGTTTTTGATTACATCTCCGGCGACGAGATCATGTTCGAGCGGGAGCCGCTGGAAGGGCTGGCCCGCGACCGGCAGTTGATGGCTTATAAGCACGAGTCGTTCTGGCAATGTATGGATACGCTGCGGGATAAAGTACGTCTGGAAGAGATGTGGCAGTCAGGGAATGCCCCCTGGAAGATATGGGATTAGGAGATCAATCTTATGCGCGTTTTGGTGACAGGTGACCGGGGCTACATTGGGACGGTATTGGTACCGATGCTCCAGGCCAGGGGCCACGAAGTGGTCGGCCTGGATACAGACTTGTTTGAAGACTGCACTTTTGGGGATGCGCCGGCCACCTGGCCTTCACTGCGCAAAGATGTTCGCGATGTTGAGGCGGCAGACCTGGAAGGATTTGATGCCGTGCTGCACCTGGCCGGGCTTTCCAACGACCCGCTGGGCTACTATAAACCTGATCTGACCTACGAAATCAACTATCTGGCTTCCGTCCGTCTGGCGGAGCTGGCCAAACAGGTGGGAGTCGGGCGCTTCATTTTCTCGTCCTCGTGCAGCAACTACGGCGCGGCGGGTGAGGATTTCATTGACGAAGCCGGGGAGCTGAACCCGGTCACACCTTACGGCGAGTCCAAGGTGATGGTCGAACATGCCGTCAGCAGGATGGCGGACAGCAGCTTCAGCCCGACCTTTCTGCGCAACGCCACGGCCTACGGCTTTTCACCGCGCCTGCGCTTTGATCTGGTGCTGAACAACCTGGTGGCATGGGCTTATACCACCGGCCTGGTTTACCTCAAGAGCGATGGCACGCCCTGGCGTCCTATTGTCCATATTGAGGATATCTCCCGTGCTTTCATCGCCGTGCTGGAAGCGCCGCGCGATGTCGTCCACAACAATGTCTTCAACGTCGGCCAGACCTCAGAAAACTACCAGATTCGTGAGCTGGCGCAGATCGTCGTGGATGTGGTGCCGGACAGCCGCCTGGAATTCGCGGCAGATGCCGGGCCGGACAAGCGGAATTACCGCGTGCGCTGCGACAAAATTCGGGAAGTGCTCCCAGACTTTCAACCCCGCTGGACGGCCCGCAAAGGCGCAGAGGAACTCCTGGAGAAGTATCGGCACTACGGCCTGGAACTGGAAGAGTTCGAAGGCCCGCGTTACAAGCGCATCAGTCACATTCTGCACCTGATCGAATCTGGCAGGCTGTCCGGTGACTTACGCTGGAAGTTCACCAGAGAACCTGGCCTGAGCACCCCGACCGTATAGAGGATACCCATGACCCTCAACCCGGAAATTGGCTACGAAATCGAAGGCTGCCGCGCCTGCGGCCACACCGACCTTCAGCCCGTCCTGGACCTGGGAGAGACGCCGCTGGCCGATGCCCTTATATCTGAGGACAGGCTGGATGAGCCGGAGATCATCGCACCGCTGACGCTGCACTTCTGCCCCAACTGTGCCCTGCTGCAGATCAAGGAAACCGTCAAGCCGGAAATCCTGTTCCAGCGGGATTACCCTTATTTTTCTTCTATCTCCAAATCCCTGCTGGAACACTTCGGCCAGAGCGCCCGCGCATTGATCGAAACGCGCCGCCTCGGCCCCGACAGTATGGTGGTAGAAGCTGCCAGCAATGATGGTTACATGCTCCGCAACTTTGTGGCTGCTGGCATCCCCGTTCTGGGCATTGACCCGGCGCACGGCCCCGCCGCTGCGGCTCAGGAAGCGGGGGTCCCCACCCGCAATACCTTCTTTACCCGGGAACTGGCACAGAAGCTGCGCGATGAAGAAGGCATCCGGGCCGATGTTTTCCTGGCAAATAATGTGCTGGCCCATGTGGAAGACCTCAACGGGTTTGTGGAGGGCATCCGCCTGATCCTCAAAGAGGATGGCGTGGCCGTCATCGAAGTGCCTTACGTGGTAGACCTGGTTGATCACGGCGAGTTTGACACCATCTACCACCAGCATCTGTGCTACTTCTCCGTCACGGCCCTGAGCAGGCTCTTCCGGCAGCACGGCCTGTATCTCAATGACGTCCAGCGCCTGAAGATTCACGGCGGGTCACTGCGGTTGTTTGTGGAATCCCGTGAGCGGGCCAGTGATACGGTGATCGCCATGCTGCGCCATGAGGCCCACCGCGGCGTGGACAGACACTACTACTTTGCGGACTTTGCACAGCGTGTGCAGCGCATCCGGGACGAGACACTGGATATCCTCGGCAGGGCGAAAGCCTCGGGGGCCCAGATTGTGGGCTACGGCGCGGCGGCGAAGGCCACCACACTGCTGGCCTATATGGGCATTGGGCGCGACCTGCTGGATTATGTGGTGGACCTGAACAAGTTCAAACACGGGCGCTACATGGGCGGCAACCGGCTGCCCATCCTGCCCACCGAAAAGCTGCTTGAAGATCAGCCGGATTATGTGCTGCTGCTGGCCTGGAACTTTGCGGAAGAGATCATGAGCCAGCAGGAGGAATACCGTAACCGCGGCGGGAAGTTCATCATCCCGATCCCGGAGCCGCGTGTGGTTTGAGGGAGATGGCGATCAACAGATGTGGGCGGCGCGGCGGTGGCGTCCGCTTGCCATTACGCGCGGTTCAGGGGCCGGATTCACCGCCGAAATAGTCTTGACATCATCTGGTCGTGCGGCTACAATACCACTCAGCAAGCCGAAGTGGCGGAATAGGCAGACGCGCTACGTTCAGGGCGTAGTTCCCTTTACGGGAGTGTGGGTTCGACTCCCACCTTCGGCACAGCAGCACCCGACCGACGTCGGGTGTTTTTGTTTCTGGCACGGAGTGCCCGTCATGGCTATCATAGATGCCATGAGCCAGCCAACACCTGATCCCCCGCAGCGGCCCTCTGGCAGCCGCCAGCTTTCCGGCATGCAGATTCTGTTTGCCTCGATTCTGGCGATCGGGCTGCTGCTGGCCATTAATTTCAGCAACCGCATTTCAGCGGGCCGCCGCATCCAGGAAAACTATGAGGCGCTGCAGATGGAGATTGCCACCCTGGAAGCGGAACAGGCAGCCCTGCAGGAAGAACTGAGCTACGTGCGCAGTGATGCGTATGTGGAGTCCTGGGCGCGTGCCGAAGGGAAGATGGTTCGGCCCGGAGAGGTGCTGGTTGTGCCTGTTCCGGCGGGTGCTCCGCTCCCCACGCCGACGCCCACGCCCGCGGTCTCCGTGCCGCTGCTGGATGAAGAAGAGCCGCCCATGGAAAACTGGCGGCTGTGGTGGGCGCTGTTCTTCGATTCCCCTCCGCCGTTTTAGGACGGTTAACCGGCTCCCTGCCCGCCTGCGATCAACAGCGCGATCACGATCAAAACGGCGATGATCAGCAGCACGCCCGCCGCGATGATCACCGTCCGGCTGGGGCCTGAAGAAAGCCGACTGCGCCCTGCTATTTGCCGGGGAGCCGACGACTGCTGAGCGTCACGGAGCCGCTGGCGGATCTCCCGCGCATCCTCTTTTCTCAGATTGATGGTGTCGTAATCGTCGCCCGATTCCTGCTCCAGCGCCTCC
>JALSTC010000604.1 GCA_026983935.1 Ardenticatenia bacterium | reverse complement strand
TTCGACGCGGGCAACCGGTGTCACGACGTCACCGGCATGGAGACCACCCAGCACCAGGTACGTCCGGCCCGGCCCGGCTCGCACGTACGCGCCGCTTTCGTCCACATTGGCCCAGTTGCCCGCCGGTGTTTCTGTTGGGTAGAAAGGCGTGGCCGTGACGCGGGAGGGATCGGGCGACGGCGTCAGGTTGTCTTCCGACAGCACAGGGAGACGGTCAATATCTGCCGCCCAGCTCACCAGGTCACGCCGCACCCAGCCAAAGCCCGCACCGTAATGCACCAGCACCCACTGGCCGTCGGCACTGCGTGAGGCCGGCCGCACGATCATGCCCCGGATGAGATGGCCGACGGGCGGGTAGTTCCGTCCCGGCCCGCCGCGCAGGTAGGCGTCATCTGCCTGCACGTAGTTGTCCACTGGCGTGAAAGTGAAAGTTGCCGTCGGGCCGCCCTGCGCCAGAATCGGATTGACCGTGGTGGCTGCCCACGTCAGCACAAGGGAAAGCGCGATGAAAATGAAGAGATAAAACCGCCCGCGTTTGAACACGTCTGGTCGCTCGATGTGTGGGCCGATCACTGAATCGGCCTCCAGGAATATGACCGGCTTCCCGGCGAGTCAGCTCGCCGCTGCCGGGCCGCTTGATGCTGTCTGCCCCCCGCCCGTCCGCAGAAACGGCGCGGCTCTGACACGGGGGTCTCAGGCGCTGTATATTAACATGAGAGTACCCCCTGTTCCAAGTGGCCAATGTTATGAGCTACAAACCAAATGAGGAGCGCCTCCGGTGAGACGCTCCTCATGTTCAAAGGGGGGAAGACGGGGGCTGTTTACCCTGCGCAGCTCTGAAAGGCGGGCAGGTGATTATATTCTGAGGCGTTCCGCAGGGCGGTGAAGACCTGCACCATGTCCGGGTAGTCGCTGACGGCGTCTATCCACTGGTCGTACAGCTCGAAGTTGGCAATTTCGGCTTCTGCGCCCAGCGCGCAGGCATCGGCTACGCTGTCGAAGCTCAGGTCGTCCGTCAGGGGCTGCGGCTCCGGGATATCCAGGCCGTAGCGGGTGAAGATGTTCTGCAGCGCGGCGATGTGATTGGCTTCCGCGGACTGAATCTGCACGAAGGGCGTCACCGGGCCGAACTGATCGATCACAGCCTGGTACACGGCATAGGCGTGATATTCGTCGTTGAGACCGGCCAGCAGCGCTTCGACCACCTCGTCCGGTAGTTCTTCACCGGTTACCGGGGCCGTGCCTGGAAAGAGCATTCCGTCTCCGTAAGAACCGGCCTGCATGTTTGCGTGGGCGTTCATCCGCTGGCCCCTCTGACCGCCGGACTGCCAGCCCGTGCCATCGGCGAGCGGCTCAGCCATGCCGGGCGTCATGCTCCCGATGCCCTGACCGCCTGCACCATGGCCCCCGTGCCCCTGGATGCCAGGGCCGCCCTGCGCGAAGGTTGTCCCGACGCCCAGTGCCAGGACGCCGACCAGAATGACCACACCCAGACCCAGAAATACCATGCGCTTGTTGTTCATTGTGCTTTCCTTTCGTGATATACGTCTCGTCTTGCTGACATTACGATCGTGTCTCGTACCACTACAACGGTAAAGCTGGCTGCATGCCTGCATCAGCGCAGGAACAGGCCCAGCAGTACAAGCAGGAAGAACAGCCCACCCAGTCCGTAGAACAGCCAGCCGCCAAAGAACGGCCACAGTCCCCACAGGCGCGGGCGTCGGCCCCACAGACCGGGCCGCATCATCGGACGCCCGTACCATCCACCGCGCATCCCAAAACTTCCACGACCACGCATTGTCTGTCTCCTTTCATGCTTCGTCTTCATCTGTCCGTATGATAGGCCGGGCGTGTGTAGAAATTATGAAGGGGTTATGTGGAAAAAATGTGGGTTTTGCCGTCTGTAAACAAAACAGACGCCGCTCTGCTGACCGCGTCTGTCTTCCCGTTTTCCAGGGGGCAATGTTGGTCGGTAGTGCTATCCTCTGCCCTCGCGCAGCATGACCGCGAATTCATCCGGCATGGCCGCCTCTTCGATGGCGCGGGCT
>JALSTC010000603.1 GCA_026983935.1 Ardenticatenia bacterium | reverse complement strand
CGTCACGAATCGTGTCGGCGGCTCGATAGCTACCCAGAATTCCCGGCTCATTGCTGGACGCAGCATTGACGGTCGTCAGCGCCGGGCCGCCAACAGCATAGGCGATGAAGTTGCGGGCGACTGCTGCTGCCGCCGGGATACGCACCGTCGCCAGAATCTGAGGATCACCGGGCACGTCCACATCGGCGATCAGCAATGCCTCTCCCGTGCTGAGGTAAGCACGCTTGCCGCCTTCCAGTGACACATGGCGGAACGGCTGATCGGCACGCGGCGGCAGCAAGCGACCGAGGACGACAGGATCAGCCGGGCGGATGGTCTCCAGAATGTAGAGGCCGCCATCTCCCGCGGCGGCATAGAGCAGGGTGTCCGCCACGGCAAGCGACTGCGGTGTGCCTTCCAGGGGCATCGTGGCCAGCAAGCGCGGCGACTCAAGCGATGTCACACTGAAAATCACCAGCCCTGTGCCCTCAACTGCCGCGTAGCCGATCCGACCCCGCAGCGCCACCGCCCGCACCACGCCATCAAATGGCACCACGGCCCGGAGGCGCGGGAAATCCACATCGCGCCAGTCAATCACGGCGACGCCATCCGCGCCCATCCCGGCCAGGCCCCAGCGGTTCTCCCCCTGCCCGGCCACCGCCACAGCGGTCACCTCGCCGGGTACGACGGCACGCCCGCTCAGCGTCAGCGTGTCCAGACGCCCGGCGTCCAGCGCGATCACGCCGTCCCACCCGCCTGCGACATAGAGGTAGCGCCCATCATCCGCGAGCGCATAGGCCGTGCCCGGCCAGACGACTGCGTCCAGACGCGGCGATTCCAGATCGCCGATGCGGTAGCGCTTCAGACCACCAGCCGCATCGGCGATGTATGCCCATCCCTGCCGCAGCAGAACGTCCCGCGCATCATGCAGTGGATCGTAGGCAGCCAGCAGCCGGGGTACTGTCGGATCGGCCAGGTCAAACACACGAAGCCGGTGGCCGCTGCCTACCAGCAGCCGATCCGCCCCAACCGTGACCGTTTCCACCGTCCCGATGTCATCCAGCCAGCCAACCGGGGTCGGCTCAAGCGGTACGGAGAGGGTATACACACCCACGCCCCGCTCACCCAGCGCCACGTAGAGCGTCGACTCCGCCCCCTCCACGGCCAGCGCCACCGCCGCGCCCGGTGTTTCCACGATCTGCCACATACCCGGCAGACCATCGCCGCGCAGAACCGCCGCCCGCAGCCCGGCCTGCTGGGCCGCCACATAAACCGCCTGTGCCGTCACCGCGACGGCCTGCCCCCCGCCCGGTGTAAAATCCCGCACCGTCAGGGCGGCCGTATCAACCACTGCCAGACCGGATTCGGTCAGCACGTAGGCCATCTCGCCCCGCAGGGCAATATCCTGTATCTCGCCCTGCGCCAGATCAAGCCGCCCGACCGTCTGCCCCGCAGCATCCAGCCGGAGCAGCGCCTCCCCCTCGGCCAGCAGGACGCCGTCCGACAGCGATGCCACGGCCCGTGCCGCGCCGCCGATACCGCCCACCATGACCATACGCTGGGCGTCCGCCCCACCCTGTGCCCCCGATGGCTGTCCGCTTCCCAGCAGCGCCACCAGGATGAGCACCCATGCTGCCCTGCGCCACGCCATACACCTTGCCCCCACTGCAAGCAAATCCGTCGTATAACGAAAATAAAGGCATCGTGTACTATACGCGAAGGTCAGGGGGAATACCAGAGCATCCCGCGCCGCCGACGCCGCCGCAAAATGCACAGAAAAGATAGCACAGGAGGGTGGCGATGACTTCGATAAACCGCAGGAGAGGCCCGGCGCTCTCACTCACGCTGGGCCTGCTGGAAGTTATCAGTCTGTCAGGGTTGGCCTACTGCGCACTCACACTGCTTGGCCTGCAAAGCTGTTCCCTGCAGCAGTGCGTGCTGGTGCTCTATGGGGCTTACTTCGCTACCAGCGCGATCTGCATCGTGGGTATCTTTCGCTGGAAGCGCTGGGGAGTCTACGGGCCGGGCGCGGCCACCTTCAGTGTCGCCGTGATCAACATCATTCAGGGG
>JALSTC010000602.1 GCA_026983935.1 Ardenticatenia bacterium | reverse complement strand
GCCCGGTGTCATTGACAGCTATGTTCATGAGCGCATGGGCGATGCTTACTTTGCGCTCGCCCGGTTTACCGAAGCGCTGGAAAACTATGAACAGGCCATTCAGGATGGCCGCAGCCTGGTACCTCTGCTGGCACTGCGGGAAAAGGTGGCCCAGATTTACCTGAACATCGCCCGCCCGGCTGATGCGCTGGCGCAGTATGATGCCATTCTCGCCGTAGCACGCAATGCCGGCTACCGCGCCGAAATCATGTTCCTGTCAGGGCAGGCCATGCAGGCCAACGGAGACCTGGAAGCCGCTTACAGCCGCTACAGGGAGCTGATGAATGCCTATCCGAATACAGGCTATGCTTACCAGGCCCTTCAGATACTGCTGGAAGACGGGCAAACCGTCGATCCTGAAATACGCGGGCGCGTCAGCTATGCCGCCGAAGACTATCAGGAGGCCATTGCCGCTTTTCATGCCTATACCAGCCAGCTACCACTGACCGAGATACCGGTGGATGTGCACCTGATGCTGGGGCGTGCTTACCGCGCCGTGGGCAACGCCGCCGCCGCACTGACCTCTTTCCAGACCATTGTGGAGCAGTTCCCCACCAGCCCGCAGTTTGGCCAGGCGCTGCTGGAGCAGGGCCGCACGCAGTTCCTCAGTGGGAACACACCCGGTGCGATTGCTCAGTACCTCGCCATAGCAGATACCTACCCGAACCTGCCGGAGGCACCCGAGGCACTGTGGCGGGCCGGATACCTCTATGAAACACTCGGTCAGGAAACCGAGTCAGTTGCCGTTTTCGAGCGGCTGGGACGCGCCTACCCGGGCAATGAGTGGGCAATGGATGGCCTGCTGCGGGCCGCGATGATTGCCGTCAACAGCAATAACATGGCAACCGCCGAACGCCTCTTTGCTGCACTTGGCGCTACTGGCTCCGGTGAAGAAGCCGCGGCAGCCTATCTGTGGCTGGGGAAGCTGGCGCAGCGCAACGGTCACGACCAGCAGGCTGTGGCCGCATTTCAGGCAGCAGCGGCTGCTGACCCGGGCGGCTACTTCAGCATCCGCGCCGAGGATCTGCTCACCGGGCGGGGTTTCTTCCAGCCGCCAGCAGAATACCGCTTTGAATTTGACGATCAGCTTGAACTGGGTCAGGCTGAAGACTGGCTGCGAACGACCTTCAGCATCACGCAAACAGACGCCCTCTGGCCGATGTCGCAGGCGCTGCAGGCCGATCCTCGCGCCGCTGCCGGGCAGGAGCTGTGGAGCCTGCTCGCCTTCGATGAAGGGGGCGCGGAGTTTGACAGCCTGTTGGACACATACGAAGACGATCCGCTGGCAAGTTATCAGCTTGCGATCTGGCTGCGCAGCATCGGGGCATATTCCTATTCAATCGTCGGGGCAGCCAACATCATCAAACAGGCCAACATCCCAACCGTGCAAGCGCCGCCGTACCTGGCCCGCATGCGCTACCCGGTCTTTTATCTGGACATTGTGCTCCCGCAGGCGCAGTCATACGGCATCGATCCGCTGCTGCTCTTTGCCCTGATCCGGCAGGAAAGCCTGTTTGACCGCTATGCCACTGCCGCAGCAGGTGAAAAAGGGCTGACGCAGGTCATCCCCGGCACGGCAGATTACATCGCCGAGCGCCTGACCTGGACAGGTTATGAGCACTCGATTCTGTTTCGCCCGTACGCCAGCGTGGCCTTTGGGGCATATTACCTGTGGGAACAGCTTAACCGCTTCGATTTCAATGTGCCGGTGGCGCTGGCGGCCTATAACGCCGGGCCGGGTAACGCAGCAGCATGGTTAGAGGCATCCGGGGGTGATCCCGACCTGTTCATAGAAGCCATCACGATTGACAGCACACGGTTGTATGTGCAGCGCATCTATGAGCACTACCACGTTTACCGCCAGCTTTATGGCTCGCCTTGAGGGGGTGCCACACAAAAGAAAAGGCCCGGAGCCACTGCGGCGCGGGCCTGTTTCTCGTCTTGCATGTGACACTCCCCACGCCTGAAGGCGGGGGCTTCTGACGGACGCTTGCCCTTGCCCGCTTCCCGGAGGGGCA
>JALSTC010000601.1 GCA_026983935.1 Ardenticatenia bacterium | reverse complement strand
TCTGGGTATGGCCTTTCTGATCGGCGTCGGGGTGGCGGTGGCGCTGGTGGGCACGGTCAGCGGCACGCTGCTGCCGCTGGTCGTTTCTACGGGTACACTGCTGGGAGATACGCACACCTCGCTGGCTGGTGACCTGATCAACGGCCTGGTGATCATTCTGGGTACGATCACAACCCTGCTGTATTTCCAGTATGTGACCGTGCGGCAGCCGGACGGTGAACCGGCTCCCCGGCCCTGGCTGCTGCGGGCAGGGGCCACCATCGGCCAGATTTTCCTGATCGTGACGTTTGCCACGCTCTACGCCGGGGCGATTCTCTCCAGCCTGACGATTTTCAGCGAGCGGATGGCGTTCTTGCTGGCGCAGGGGCTGGGGTAGGGAAGATAGCTGAGGGGCATATGGCCGAACGCGACACGATTCACTCGATATTGGCGGCGGACTTTGGCAGCGTCAACACCCGTGTGGTGCTCATTGATCTGGTGGATGGCGCTTACCGGCTGGTATCGCGCAGCGTCACACGCACCACGGCGGGCGATCCCGTGCGTGATGTGGCCGTGGGGCTGTACCGGGCGCTGGAACAGATGCGGGAGCAAACCGGGCGGCTGCTCCTCCGTTCGGCGGAAGGCCGGGTGCTGACGCCGGAGCAGCGCGACGGCAGCGGCGTGGACGCCTTCCTGGCGACGGCCAGCGTCGGGCGTCCGATGCGCGTGGTGCTGGTCGGGCTGATGCCGGACGTGAGTATTACCAGCGGGCTGCATGCCCTGGCCGGATCGTATGTGGAGGTCGTGGACACGCTGTCGCTGGCCGACATCCGCACTGAGGAGCAGCAGATCAATGCCATTCTGAATCATCAGCCCGATCTGATCTTCATCGTCGGCGGAACCGACGCCGGGGCGGAAGGGCCGATCCTCGATCTGGTACGTGTCGTGCGGGATGCCGTGGCCATTGCCGAGGGGCCGCGCCCGATGGTGCTCTATGCCGGGAACCGTGCCGTGCAGGATCGTGTCAGCGAGCTGCTGGAGGGCGTGGCACTGTACCTGGCCGATAATGTGCGTCCTTCCCTGATGGAGGAAAGCCTGGCTTCCGCGCAGCAGGGGCTGGCCGCCGTTTTTGATGATTTCCGCGTGTCTCAGGGCGGCGGTTTCCAGGAAGTCAGCGACCAGAGTATACTCGGCGTCGGGCCAACCGCGCAGAGCTACTATAACGTGGTGCGTTATCTGGGCGAAGTGCTGGGGGCCGGCGGTGAGGGGGTGCTGGCCGTTGACGTGGGCAGCACCACAACCATCGTTGCCGTCACCGTCCGCCGCCGGACGTATGTCACCATTCGCAGCGACTTTGGCGTGGGGCACAGCGCCGCCGGGACGCTGGCAGCTACCACGCCCGGCAACATCCGCCGCTGGCTGACGTGGGATGCGACCGATTCCGAGATCGGCAATTATTTCTACAACAAGACCCTGCGTCCGGCGACCGTCCCTCAGACGGAAGAAGACCTCGAACTGGAATACGCACTGGCACGGGAGACGATCCGTGTGGCCGTGGAAGCGGCGCGGAGCGCATGGCCGCTGCGTCGGGGCGATCCCATGCCTGCCTTCCGCCCGATCATCGGCGCGGGCGCGGTGCTGGCCAACGCGACCCATCCCGGCATGGCGGCCCTGCTGCTGCTGGATGCGCTGCAGCCCGCCGGGGTGACTGATCTGTGGCTCGACCCCGCCGGTGTGATCCCGGCCATAGGGATGCTGGCCTATGTGCAGCCGGCTGCCGTGGTGCAGATGGTCGACGCAGGCGACTTGATGATGCTGGGGACGGCGATCTGCGCCGAGGGTAAAGTCCGCATCGGGCGCGGCCATGCGAAGGTCAAGATCACGCTGGAAAACGGCCAGGTGGTGCAGCACAAGATATCCGGTGGGGCGATCTGGTCGTATCCCCTGCCGCCCGGCCAGACGGCCCGCGTGGAAGTGCGGCTCTCGCGCGGCCTGAAGATCAACGGCCGCTCAAGGATCAAGCTGACCGTGCAGGGTGGCACGGCAGGCCTGATCATTGATGTGCGCGGGCGGCCTTTGCCG
>JALSTC010000600.1 GCA_026983935.1 Ardenticatenia bacterium | reverse complement strand
GACGTCAGCCCGGAAGTCTGGATGTTTGATCGCGCGCTGGATCAACTGCTGGATGTCGGTGGGCTGACGCTCCAGGTTGATCGCGCCGATATCCAGGCGGGACATTTCCTGCGCATTTTCCAGCATACGGCTGAGTTCGTCCACGCTGCGGTCAATATTCTCCAGGAAGTCCTGCCGCTCGCGCTCCCCCCAGTAGCGGTGGCTGGCCAACAGGGTGGTCACAAAACCTTTCATCGCTGCCAGGGATGTCCGCAGTTCGTGGGTGACGCTGGAGAGAAACTCGGTGCGCCGCGTGATTTCGGCCCATTCCGCCGTGACATCCCGCACCAGCCCGCCCCAGCCAATGAGCTGTGTGCGTGCGTTTAGAATGGGGAAAAAGCTGATCTGCAGGCGGTAGACCACCGGCTGGCTGGCCAGCAAGTGAACGGTCGGCTGATGGTTCAGGTTTTCCAGCGCCTGCGTGAGCTGTTCCTGCGTGTCCTGCTCGAAGTCACTCAGCGCGGCGATTTCCCGGAACAGCTCCTGGTACGGCGTACCAAGCACATCGCGGTAGTTGACGCCGATCAGTTCTTCCAGGCGCGGGTTGCAGTACGTCACCTGGCCCTCCGGATTGACCAGGAACAGGCCCTCGCCGGTATTGGCGATCACGGCCTGCAGGTAGCTTCGCTCCTGCTGCACACGCTGGAACAGGCGGGCGTTGGCAATGGCCGCAGAAGCCTGCGCTGCCAGCCCGGCGATCAGGTTGAAGTCGTAGCGCGTGAAGCGGTGCGCGGAGACATAGCCCAGAATCAGCACACCCCACGTGTCATCTTCAACGCGAATAGGCGCCAGCATGGCGACCTCGACCTCGAGGCGGCCCATCAGCGGCTCCAGCTCCGGTTCGGCATAGTTGGCATAGGCGATGCGAAGCTGATCAAGGGAGGCAAGCGTCTTTCGTAGCTGTGCCTGCCAGGCCGTGCCCAACTCCCGAACTGCTTCCAGCACCGTATCATTGGAAGGGAAGATGTACTGCTCCTCGTCTTCGGTGCTGAGATTTTCAAACGTGAGGATCATGCCGTACTCGGCACCCGTCAGGTCAAGGGCCAGCCCCAGCACGACATGCGCCAGGTCCTGCTGATCGCTCATGCCGCCCAGGATGCGGGCCACGCGCAGCAAAATAGCCGATCCCCAGGTTTCGACCTGCTGCTTGGCGATCAGGCGGGCGTTGATCACGGCAATGGCGACATGCTCGGCCAGCATCTCCAGCAGCGTCAGGTCGTTCTCAGAAAATGCATGGGCTTCATCGGAAAAGACGCACAGCACACCGATATTCTGCTCGTTATACATAATGGGGACGATCATCTGCGTCCGGGCACCGGCAAGCACCTCGGTAACCAGCGGCTCATCAGCGGCTGTGATGTCGGTGATGATTCTGCTCTGCCGCTGGGTCAGGGCGCGGGCAGCGGCGGTGTCCCCTTTAACCGGTGTACGCACAATGTCGTTTTGCCCGCTGTCCGCAATGCCGATGCGCAGCACAATATCACGCCCTTCGACCAGCCCGACGGCAGTGCCATAAGCATTGAAGACCTCCCGCGTATAGCGGGTGACCTCCCACAGCAGGGTGTCAAGATCAAGGATGGAGGTGATGTACTGACCGACTTCATTGACGATTTCCAGCATGAACTGCTGGCGTTTCTGGCGAAGCCGTGAAGGAAGGTTGTCCTGAGTTTGCGAGCTGTAACCGGGCCAGTTGGGCTGATTGTGTTCATCCTGTACTGCGGCCGTTTCGGCGGTTTCTGGATTGAGGTCTTTTTGTTTCGCCACAATTATCTTTCCCTGAACATCTATCTTCCAATAAGCCCTCACAATGTGAGTATAGCATACAATTTGTGACACTCCCCACGCCTGAAGGCGGGGGTTTCTGACGGACGCTTGCCCTTGCCCGCTCCGTGATGGGGCAGACAGCGGGGCTGCGTTATCCGGCACGGGTGTGTCCCACCCGGTGGTAACCGGCCCGACGCAAAATGTTTAACGCAGCGTTATGGTCCCGGTCGAGCGACAGACCACAAGCGCAGGTGACCCAACGGGTCGA
>JALSTC010000599.1 GCA_026983935.1 Ardenticatenia bacterium | reverse complement strand
AACGACATACGCCGCCCGATATTCATCAGCGCTGGTACGCCTGAGCAGCAGGAGTGCTGCTGACGGAAAGAAGCTTATTAAGTTTGTGCACCGGCCCGACGCAGGTCGGCGTCTGATTCCGGGATGATGGGGGCTTCCGGCTGGGGAGAGACGGGGGCATCAGCCAGCGGCAGCGTGAAGGTAAACGTGCTGCCGACTCCCGGCCTGCTTTCCACATGGATGCTGCCGCCGTGCATTTCAACCAGTTGTTTGACGATTGCCAGCCCCAGCCCCACGCCCTGCACAGGCTGATCGGCGAGTGCCGGGTTCTCTATCTGGCGGAATTCATCAAAGATGGCATTGAGTTGATCTTCAGGGATGCCAACCCCTGTATCCTCCACGGAAAAGCGGATCGCGTTCCCGTCAACTTCCGCCCCGATGGTGATGCTGCCCGTTTTTGTGTATTTGATCGCGTTGCCCAGCAGGTTGGTGATGATTTGCTGAAAACGATGCGGGTCTGCTTTGACGGCAGGCAGCAGGCCGTAGCCGCGTTTTATCACCAGATTCTTGTTCGCTGCCAGCGGCTCCATCATATTGACCGCTTCGTCAAGGGCTGTGTTCGGTGCTAATGCCGTTGTGTTGAGGTGCAGTTCTCCAGCTTTGATCTTGGAGAGATCGAGCAGGTCATCAATCATCCCCAGCAGATTCTGGCTGCTCCTGAGCACGGATTTCAGGCGTGTGTGCTGCTGCTCATTCAGCGGGCCGTAAAGTTCCTGCTGCATCAGGTCGGAGAAGCCGATGATGGCATTGAGCGGCGTCCGCAGCTCATGACTCATACGTGCCATAAAGGCGCTCTGGTACTGGTTGGCTTCCGCCAGAGCAGCGTTTGTTGCTGCCAGCTCCTGCAGTGTGTGGTTGAGCGTGGCATTGGTCGCTGCCAACTGCTTGTTCAGCCGCGCCAGCGGATCGAAGAGCTGCAGACGCAGCACCACACGGGTGTCGAGGAGGGCCACCACGATCATGACGATGGTCAGCATCGGCACGTCTTCCAGGAAGGGCACAAAGAAGGCGGAAAAACCCAGCGGAGTCAGCGCAGCGGGCCAGAAGAAATCGCGTGCACCGTCTTTCTTGCTGCGCCACAGCAGCCACGCGCTGAGTACCAACAGGACGATCGTCAGCCCGATCAGCAGCTTGCTGAGGAGAGAGGTATGATAGCTCACATGGCCGCTGTCCGTGATGACAGGAGCGCTGAACCAGTCCCCAAAGAGCAGATAGCCCCCACCGCCAACAGCCATAACGACCACCAGTGCCTGCAAGGCGCGAATCCGACGGTCATTGTCGTGCACGAATTCCAGGTTAAAGAGCAGCAGCGCACTGATGGCTGCCACGAAAAAGGCAGATGCTATTCTGAGCAGGTTGCCCAGATCGAGTTCAAACTGAGGGGCAAAGCGCAGCAGTGTGTTAAACAGGGCATTGGCGCATAACATCAGCAGAAAGCCGCCAAAAAGCCGGTTGAGCCGGCTGTGTGTATCCTGCCACAGGACGACCATAGCCAGGCCAAACGCCATTGCGCCTGTGAGAAAATTGACCAATGCCGCAATAAGAAGAGCAGGGGGCATAATCCAGTCACCCGGTCACGAGAGTAGAGTCGTTTATGAATACTATTATAACGTCTATAACGTCATCAGCGGCAGCGATTTGTGAATTTTCACAAACCTGCCGCTGACCTTGCCGGAACTTCTCTACTGCGGGGGCCGGGTCTGCCTGCGCCGCCGCCGGAACCACTTTTCTACTTCAACGGCAAATAACACAGAAGAAGCCAGCAGCAGTGTGACGATAAGCTGCACGGTGTTGAGGGCGGCGGTGTTAAAGGCATTCTGCAGGAACGGTGCGTAAATGACCAGCAGTTGCAGCACGAATGTGGTCAGCACGGCCAGCAGCAGCAGCGGATTCTTCCTGTACCACACGCGGAAGAAGGAGGCATCTCCGGCATGAATGGCGCTGACCTCGGCAATCTGAGAAAGTGCAAGGACGCTGAAGGCGATTGTGCGCGGGATCATGAGCGCCAGACCCAGAATACCCGCCCCGACCTCGTGCACACCGACAGCTTCGTGTGGGATCAGGATATCGATTCGTGCGGTGAGCGACAGCGTATCCCATGTGGCGGGCACATGTTCCAGGCCGATGATGGCGGCCAGTTGATCGGCCGTGAGATGTTCCAGTCCCAGAGATGGGCTAAAGGGGTCCATGCCCAGCGAAGTCTGCGCCCAGACGTAAGCGCCCAGCGTGATAAAGCCCAGCCACAGCCCGACCCAGATGATATGAAAACCCACGCCGCCAGCGAAGATGCTCTCTTTTGGTGATCGCGGCGGGCGCTCCATGACACCTTCTTCTGCCGGTTCAAAGCCCAGCGCGACGGCGGGCAGGCCGTCGGTTACCAGGTTGATCCACAAAATCTGAATCGCCAGCAGCGGAGTCCGCAGTCCGGCCATCAGACCGATGAACATCGTCACGATTTCGCCAGAATTTGTGCTGAGCAGATAGCGGATGAATTTGCGGATGTTGTCGAAGATCGCGCGGCCTTCTTCGACTGCTGCAATAATGCTGGCGAAGTTGTCGTCGGTCAGCACCATATCAGCCGCGCCCTTGCTCACATCTGTTCCGGTGATGCCCATGGCGATGCCGATATCGGCCTGCTTGAGCGCGGGGGCATCGTTCACACCGTCGCCGGTCATGGCGACAATCTCGCCGTGAAACTGCAGCGCCTGCACCACACGCAGCTTGTGTTCCGGCGAAACGCGGGCATAAGCGGAGACCCGCTGTACAGTCTGGCGCAGCGCTGACTCATCCATGGCGTCCAGTTCAACGCCGCTGACCGCGTGCTGACCGTCCTGCAGAATGCCCAACTGCCGGGCGATGGCTTCGGCGGTCAGCTTGTGGTCTCCGGTGATCATCACCGGGCGGATGCCGGCTCTACGGGCGACTTCCACAGCCTGGGCCGCTTCGCTGCGCGGCGGGTCCACGATTCCGGCCAGCCCCAGCAGTGTCAGATGGCGTTCCACTTTTTCCGGCGTCAGCGAGTCGCCATCAGGCAGGGTCTCCAGTGGACGGTAGGCGATGCCCAGCACACGCATGCCCTGTGCGGCCATCTCGTCGATTTTTCGCAGCCAGACCTGGCGGCGCTCTTCCGTGAGTGGGACGGGGCCATCCGGCATGTTTTCCTGCGTCGCCCACTCCACCAGCCGATCCGGCGCGCCTTTGGTGAAGGCAACGAAGGGCGCATGTTCAAACAGGGCTGCGGCAAAGCGTCCCTTTGGCTGGTGAATGGTGGTCATGGCTTTGCGCTCGCTGCTGAAAGGCAGCTCAGCCACGCGGGGCAGGTCGCTCTCAAGCTGTTCCCGGCTCCACCCGGCTTTGCGAGCCGCAACGAGCAGCGCGCCCTCTGTGGTGTCCCCGACGATCGTCCAGGGGCTGTCTTCGGTTTCCTGCTCCAGATAGGCATCCGTACACAAAGCGGCGGCCTTGAGGAAGCGGGCCAGCGTATCGTTATTGACGACATGCAACCGCGTGCCATTGGCGAGGAACTCCCCCACGGGCTGGTAGCCAACCCCCGTCACATGGACGTCCTTATGGCCCGGCAGTGCAATCATGGTGACTGTCATCTCGTTGCGGGTCAATGTGCCGGTTTTGTCCGAGCAGATCGTGGTCACCGAGCCGAGCGTTTCCACTGCTGGCAGGCGGCGGATCAGCGCATGGCGGCGCACCATACGGCTTGCCCCCAGCGACAGACCGATGGTGATCACGGCGGGCAGGCCCTCCGGAATGGCGGCCACGGCCAGGCTGATGGCTGTGAGCAGCATATCCTCGACAGGATTATTACGCAGCACCCCGGCGACAAAGACGACGGCAACCAGAATCAGCGCTGCCGCGGCCAGCACCTTGCCCACAGTCTCCAGACGCTCCTGCAGGGGGGTCTTGCCTTCTTCGACGCCCTGTAAGAGCGTCGCGATGTTGCCCAGTTCGGTCTGCAGGCCGGTCGCTGTGACGGTGTATACGCCACGCCCGTAGGCAACCGCCGTACCCATGAAGACCATGTTGGTCCGTTCGGCAAGGGGGATGTTGTCGTTATCAAGGGGATCAGTGTGCTTTTGCACGGGGACCGACTCGCCGGTCATGGCCGATTCTTCGATTTGCAGATTGACCGCCTCGATCAATCGTCCATCGGCGGGGATGCTGTCCCCGGCTTCGATGAGCACAATGTCACCCGGCACGATGTCCGTCGCGCTGATCTGATGAACATGCCCGCCGCGCCGCACGCGCACCAGCGGCACCTGCATGGCACTCAGGGCGGCCAGCGCCTGTTCCGCTTTATACTCCTGGTAGAAGCCCAGGGCAGCATTAAGCACCACAATGGCCAGGATGACGATCACATCTTTGGTATCGCCCAGCACAGCGGAAATAGCCGCGGCAGCCAGCAGGACCAGCACCATGATATCGGCAAACTGCCTGAGCAGCAGCCTGATCCAGCTTTCGCCACCCTCAACTGGCAGCGCGTTTGGTCCGTATTGTTCGCGCCGTTCGCGAACCTGCGCATCCGACAGCCCCTGTACCGGGTCAACCTCGAATGCCGCGAGCACTTCCGCCGCTGTTTGCTGGTAGAATGCGCGCATTGTTGCTGCTCCTTGTTCTCATGCACAGGTACCAGAGTATGAGGAAACCTGATTTCAGGCAACCCCGCAATTTTCGGGTGTTGCAGTTCTGGATATGCTGCTCATCGTGGACATTCTGTCAGGACAGTCTATAATCACCGGGCAGTTTACCCGGCCTTTTGGTGAAAGCAGTGTGGCAGCTCAGGGAGAAACGATTTTGACCGGTTTGTTAGATGTAGACGATACCCTCCGGCGTATTCTTGCCGGGATCATCCCCCTACCAGCGGAAGATGTCCCGCTGGCGGAGGCACTGGATCGTGTGCTGGCAGAGGATGTGGTGGCGGAACTTGCGCTGCCGCCGTTTGCCAATTCCAGCATGGACGGTTTCGCCGTGCGGGCCGCTGATGTGGCTGGCGCATCGCAGGAGAACCCGGTGCAGTTGACCGTTAGCATGGATATATCGGCTGGTGCTGCGCCGGAGGGCCACCTGCATCCCGGCGAGGCTGCGCGGATCATGACCGGCGCGCCGCTGCCGCCCGGTGCGGATGCCGTCGTGCCGGTGGAAGCCACCGATGTGCGCTGGGATGCAGGGCATGAGGACCAGCCTCCCGCCCGCGTCGGCATCCTGCGGGCCGTCAATCCTGGCGATTATGTGCGTCCTGTCGGGGAGGATATTCAGGTCGGGCAGTTGGTGATACGGGCTGGAGATATCCTGCGTCCTCAGGAGATCGGGGTGCTGGCCTCTCTGGGACGTGTGACTGTGCCGGTCATTCGCCGCCCCCGCGTAGCGATTCTCTCCAGTGGAGATGAGCTGGTCGAAATTGACGAACCGCTGACGCCCGGAAAGATTCGCAACAGCAACAGCTACGTGCTGGCCGGGCTGGTCACGATCAACGGCGGTGTGCCGATCCGCATTCCAACGGCACGCGACACACTGGATGATGTGCGCCGCTGCTTCCGGGAGGCGCTGGCACATCACCCGGACATGATCGTCAGTTCGGCGGGAGTATCTGTAGGCGCGCATGATGTGGTGCGCACCGTGCTTGATGAGCTTGGCGAGGTCAAGCTGTGGCGGCTGAATTTGCGTCCTGGCAAGCCGCTGGCCTATGGCCGTTTGCAGGGTATCCCCTTTTTTGGCCTGCCGGGTAATCCGGTGTCTGCACAGGTGACGTTTGATGTGGTTGTGCGCCGGGCGCTGCTTAAGATGGGTGGGCGGCCTGACATCGTGCCGATGGCAGAGGCTGTGCTGGCAGAGGACATCCCCGCGGATGGACGGCTGACGTATTTCCGGGTGAAGCTGGAGCGTGGGCCGGACGGTCAGCTTATCGCGCACACAACCGGTACACAAAGCTCCGGCGCGATGCTCTCCATGGTGCTGGCTGATGGCCTGTTGATCGTCCCGGCAGGCCGCAGAGAAGCCAGAACCGGGGAGCGTTTCCCGGTGCGTCTGCTGCGGGAACTTTAACCCACAGCAACCCCACCGGGCGGCCTGCTGTGGGATTCACTGTGGATTATGTGGTATTTTGTGGGATAAAGTGGGTAATGTGGGAAACATTATCTCACACGCTGCAAGTCGGCCACCCGCCCGCCGGTGATGTGCAGGAGCTGCTCATAGGTCACCGGGAAAATTGCATTGGGCGCACCCGCAGCCGCATAAAGCTGCGTGAAGCGAGCCAGTGAATCTTCGATATAAACCGGGACCGGCGTGCGATGTCCCACCGGCGGCACGCTGCCCGGCGGATAGCCAAAAATCTCCACGCACTGCTCCGGTGTGGCGATCCTGACTTTCTTGCGAGAAACCTCGTAAATGGCCGCCAGTTTGCGGTCATCCACACGGCGATCTCCTGCAGCCAGCACCATAACCGGCTGGCCGTTCACCATAAAGCACAGGCTTTTGACGATTGTGCCCGGCGCTGTGCCGATGGCCTCGGCTGCTTCCAGTGCGGTCGCCGTGGACTGCTCAAAGAACTGGACGCGCAGCCCCAGCTCAAAAGCATCAAGCGCGGTCTGCACGTCTTCCGGTGTCAGGGGTTCCATGGCCTGTCCTGCCTCCTTCGAAGCGATGGTCAGTCGTGTTCTCAGCACTATTGAAAGATAGCGAAGCCGAGTGAGCCGGGTCCGGTATGCACGCCGATCGACGCACATACTGTGCTCTGGATGAGCCGCGCAGGCTTCCACTGGGCTGTGATTTCCGCAAGAAACGCCTGCATGTCGTCTATCGCATTGCCGTGCAGGACGCCCATATGCAGCGGTTTGGCCGGATCAACCACCTGCTCGAATATTTCGATCAGGCGGCAGAGCATTCGCCTGCGGGTGTGTGCCTGTTCCAGCAGCGCAATGCCGCCGTCCTTCACATGCAGGATCGGCTTGATGCGCAGTGCCGTGCCGATCCACCGCCGCAGATTGCTGATGCGCCCGCTGCGGTACAAAAATTCCAGTGTATCCAGAGCAAAGATCATTTTAGTGCGGGCTGCTGCCTGCCGGGCAAAGTCGGCTGCTTTTTCCGGCGATATCCCCGCGTCACGGGCGTCGGCCAGTGCCAGGACGGCAAGCCCGTGTGCAAGAGAGCCGGTCAGCGTATCCACCACGAATGCCGGAAAATCCACCAGCTTGATCGCTTCCAGCGCGGCGTTGTACGAGCCGCTCAACTTTGAGGAGATGGTCAGGGCGATGACAGCTTCGGCGTCAGTCTCATCACGGGCACGCTGGAAGGCGTCGGCGAATTCGACAGGGGAGGGCTGTGAAGTCGTTGGCAGTTCCCGTGTTTTGACCAGCCGTGTGTAGAATACCTCAGAATCGATGTCAATGCGATCGCGAAGATCACGCCCTTCCCAGAGAATGTGCATCGGGACGACGTGTATCCGGCGTTCCGCTGCAAGAGGAGCGGGAATGTCGGCGGTGCTGTCGGTCACAATGGCGATTGGCCCTGCCACCTGATAGCCCTCCTGATGATGAAAGTTACTGCAAGATGGTGAAACCGACGACGCCGGGGCCGGTGTGCGTACCGATGGCGCAGCCGACCGGGGCCGTGATAACGCTTTCTGGCCGGTATCGTGTGGTGATGACGTTTTCCATCTCGTGTGTCTCATCGGCAGATTGGCCGTGGAGAACACCGACTTTCAGAGGCCTGGTGGGATCAACGACTTCATTGAAAATCTCCACCAGACGGCGCAGGGCGCGCTTGCGTGTGCGGATGCTTTCCCGCGCTTCGACGCGGCCATTGACCACGTGCAGGATGGGTTTGATGTTAAGCGCGGTGCCGATCAAGCGCTGTGCGCCGCCGATTCGCCCTCCTTTATGCAGGTATTCCAGTGTGTTGACCGTGAAGATAACCAGCGTGCGGCCAACCAGTGATTCGGCCAGCGCCGCCGCCTCTTCCAGTGAAGCGCCTTGATCCCGTGCGTCTGCGGCTTCCAGAACGCACAGGGTCTGTCCCAGCGAGGTCACGCGGGTATCCACCACGCGGACGGGGAAGTCCACCATTTTGACGGCCTGCACTGCAGAAGAATAGGTGCCGCTGAGGTCGGCGGAGATGGTCAGCACGAGGATGCCCTCGGCGTCTGTTTCATCGCGGGCCTGCTGGAAGGCGTCGGCAAACTCGGTTGGCGTTGGCTGGGAGGTGGTGGGAAGTTCGGGTTCAATGGCGAGACGCTCGTAAAACTGTTCGGTGGTGATGTCCACGCCATCTCTCAGCGTTTCTGTGCCCCACATGATATGCAGGGGGACGACGTAAATCCCCCGCTCCCGGGCGATATCCTTCGGGATGTCCGATGTGCTGTCGGTGACAATGGCAATGCGCGCGCTCATAAATGCTCTCCTTTTTGTTAAAGAAATAGCAAAAGGTCTCTTTGTGCCATAACACCAGAACGAAGCACCTGATGCTGCCCGTCGGCGATTTACGCGGGCTGCTGCATGATCATCAGGCCGATCACGCCAGGCCCGGCGTGGACACCGATCGAGGGGCTGACCCAGCCTTCCACAAGCAGGTCCGGCTTCCAGCGGGAAAGCGCTTCCTCGTGGAGTGCGGCAGCTTCTTCAGCAGCATTGCCGTGCACAATACCGATCCAGAGGGGTCTGCTGCCGTCTATCCGCTCGTCGGCAAGATCCATGAGGCGCTTCAGAGCCCGCTTGCGTGTGCGCACACTTTCCAGCGCTTCCACGCGGCCATCTTTGATGTGCAGCAGGGGTTTGATGCTCAGCGCCGTCCCGATCAGATGCCTGGCCCCGCCGATGCGCCCGCCGCGGTACAGGAATTCGAGCGTGCCCACCGAGAACAGCGCGTGGGTTCTGGCAGCGGATTCACGGGCCAGGGCGATCGCTTCCTCCGGCGATGCGCCAGCGTCGCGTGCATCGGCTACTTTCAAGACGGTCATACCCAGCGCCAGTGAGATTGTGCGCGTATCCAGTACGTGGACGGGAAAATCCACCATTTTGAGCGCCTGCTGCGCTGAGGGATAGGTGCCGCTGACTTCTTCAGAAACGGTCAGCACAACCAGTTCATCAGCGCCGGTCTCTTCCCTCGCACGCTCGAACAGGGCGGCGACATCTGCCGGGGCCGGGCGTGAGGTCGTGGGCATTTCCTTTGCAGTGGCCAGGCGTTCATAGAACTGCCGGGAAGTGATGCTTTCGCCGTCTTTCAAAATTTCACGTCCCCATACAATGACCTGCGGAATGATGTAAATCTGCCGCTCGCTGGTGAGTGCTGGGGGCAGGTCGCATGTGCTGTCGGTGATCAGGGCAAAGTGTGCCATTGGCGGCCTCCTGAAGGATGAGAACGTACTGCGAAGTCATTATACTATCTTCGCAGCTGCAGTATTTGTGTACTGCTGCACTGCACGGGAAATGGGCACGGTTCAGTTCTGTGCGGCCCGCATGGCGGTGTAAAGTGCGCGGACGTTGGCGCGGTGCAGGTCCTGTACAGCGCCGTTCAGCAGAATCCGGCTCTTGCCGCATTTCTCGATGTCGATTTTCCCCAGGGCGCGTTCCTGATTCTTGCGCTGCAGTGCTTTGCTAACCATGCGGCGCAGGCAGGCCAGATACTTGAGGTCTTCATTGATCTTGCTCTCAACTTCCCCCCGCAGCACGACCTCCCCGTGACCTTGCACAACGCTTTCGTAGTTC
>JALSTC010000598.1 GCA_026983935.1 Ardenticatenia bacterium | reverse complement strand
CAAAAGATGATCTGTCATCCCGCCGCCGCCCAGCAGCAGCGTGATCCAGCCCCGGCGCGGCGCGGAAAGAATCAGGGAACGATAGACAAGGCGCTGACGACGGGAAGCATTGATACGGAGGATAGCCCTCCCCAGTGAAACCTGATCCTCATGTTTGATGAAAACAAAGGCATGTGGTGCAATCATGTCTGCATTTTGATTGGAAATACTGACCGGCGCAAGTGTTATCTATTCCCATCGGCACAAAAAGACGCCGGGCTGCGTGCAAAAGACCGCCCGGCGTCTTTTTTGCATCAGGCAATCGTCTACATTTGGGCATCCCGCAGCGCCCGCCAGACACGTTCCGGCGTGTAAGGCAGTTCCCGAATCCACACGCCCGTCGCGTCATGGATCGCGCTGGCGAGTGCGGGAGCAACGCCATCTTTGGGAATCTCAGCAACGGCTTTCGCCCCATAAGGGCCGCTTGGCTCATACGTCTCCACGAAGATCACCTCAAGCTCCGGCATCTCGTTGGCCTGATAGATTCGATAATCGCCAAAGCGTGTATTGATGACTTGCCCCGTGTCGGTATAAGCCATTTCCTCACCATGCGCATAGCCAAGCGCCTGCGTCATGCCGCCCTCGACCTGTCCGGATGCGGTAATGGGATTGATCGCGATCCCGCAGTCCACCACCATGAGCATCCGCTCAACTGTGACCTGCCCGGTTTCGGTGTCCACCAGTGCCTCCACAAACTGGGCAGCAAATGGCGGGGGACTCTCGTAACTCATATGCGAGGCGGTCGCCATGATCTGGTGCTGATCGCCCTGATGGAGGCTGTGCAGCGCCACCTGCTCCAGTGTCACCGCCCGGCCATCTGGTGCGATGACCTGCCGATCTTCCAGATCAAGCTCATCGGGATCAATGCCGTCAAAGAAATGCCGGGCTGCATGTTCCATGATTTGCCGACGCACTTCCAGTGCCGCCTTGAAAACAGCTCCGCCGCTGATGTAGGTTGTGCTGCTGGCATATGCGCCGGTATCGAACGGCGTGAAATCGGTATCCGAGGAATAGACGATGATATCTTCCAGCGGAACGCCCAGCGTTTCCGCCGCGATCTGCGCCAGCACAGTGTCGGAGCCGGTGCCGAGGTCTGTTGCGCCCACCATCAGGTTAAACGAGCCATCATCATTGATCTTGATGCTGGCCGCGCCCATATCCAGCCCGGCGATACCCGTGCCGTGCATCGCCACCGCCATGCCAAGGCCGCGCTTGACCGGCCCATCGCCGGGATTGCCTCGTTTCTTATCCCACTGCATGGCTCGCAGGCCGATCTCAACCGCCTGATCAAGGGCACTGGTGTGGACTATCTGCTCAAAACCTTCCCGGCCCTCGCCCAATGCACGCGCCATCACCATCGAATCGCCGACCTTGATCCAGTTCTTGCGCTTGAATTCGACGACATCCATGCCCAATTTTTCGGCGATCTCTTCCATATGCACTTCCAGCGCATAAATTGCCTGCGGCGCGCCGTAACCCCGATACGCACCGGGCACCGGGATATTGGTATACACAACGTCACACACGAACTTGCTGTAGGGCGCGTTGTAGGTCGTCAGGGCGCGAAAGCCAGAAACCATCTGCACCGTCAGGCCATGTGTGCCATAAGCGCCCGTATTGCCGATCAGGTATAGTTCCGATGCAACAACCTCGCCATCCTTCGTCACACCGGTCTTGAAGCGCAGAATCTGCGGGTGACGGCTGCGAGCGCTGGTAAATTCCTGCTCACGGGTATACTCAAAACGCACCGGTCGGCCTGTTGCGATGGTCAGATGAGCGCACAGGTCTTCGATCAGCATCTCCTGTTTGCCACCAAAGCCGCCCCCGATACGCGGCTTGATCACGCGAATGCGCCGCACGGGCAGCCCGATCAGCGGGGCAAGCATACGTCGCGTGTGGAACGGCACCTGCGTGCTGGTGCGGACAACCAGGCGATCATCCTCATCCCAATAGGTGACACAGACATGAGGCTCAATGTGCGCCTGCTGCACCTGATGAACACGGTACTCGCCTTCGAAAACATAATCCGCCTTCGCCCACTG
>JALSTC010000597.1 GCA_026983935.1 Ardenticatenia bacterium | reverse complement strand
CACGCCGACCATCTGCGCGTTCTTGCGGCGCAGTTCCACCGGGTCCATGTCCAGCGCCTCGGCCAGAATGTCCATGTTCTGTTCGACGGCAAAGGCGCTCTGCGTCACGCCAAAGCCGCGGAAGGCCCCCGACGGCGGGTTGTTGGTATACATGGCGTAGCAGTCAATTTTCGCGTGGGGGACGGCATACGGGCCGGTGGCGTGGGTCGTGGCGCGGGTCATGACCTTGTCGCTCAGGCTGGCGTAGGCTCCGCCGTCGCCGTAGAGTTCAGCCTGCACGGCGGTCAGTGTGCCGTCCCACTTCGCGCCGGTCTTGATGCGGATGATGGTCGCGTGGCGCTTGGGGTGCACGCGCAGCGATTCCTGCCGCGTGTACAGCATTTTGACGGGGCGGCCTGTGACCTGCGCCAGCAGCGCGGCATGAATCTGCCCGGTGATATCCTCCTTGCCGCCAAAGCCGCCGCCGATCAGCGTGCCGCGCACGCGCACCTCTTCTTCCGGCAGACCCAGCGCCCGCGCGATCTGATTGCGATCCTGGTAGGGAATCTGCGAGCCGACATAGACGGTCAGTTTTTCGTGGTCGGCATCATAGCCCGCCGGGACGCCGATGCTGCACTCCGGCTCCAGGAAGGCGTGCTCGGTCGTCGGGGTGTGGTATTCCCGCTCGACGATCACGTCGGCCTCGGCAAAACCTTTTTCCACATCGCCATGCCGCACCTTGATGTGCTTGAGCAGGTTGCCGCCCTCGCGGCCCTCATGCACCAGCGGCGCGTCCGGCTGGCGGGCGTAGACCGGGTCACCGACCACCGGCAGCGGCTCATAGGCCACGTCAATCAGCGCGATGGCCTCATCGGCGATATCCTGCGTCTCCGCGGCGACGATGGCGACGGCATCGCCCATGTAGCGCACCTTATCGCCCACGCCGCACAGCACTGGCCAGTCCAGATGCACCAGGCCGTGAATGTTCTCGCCGGGGATATCGTCGGCGGTCAGCACGGCATGCACACCGGGCAGCGCCTTCGCCTTAGCGGTATCAATGCGCAGCACGCGGGCATGAGGATAAGCGGCCCGCAGCGTCCGGGCATAGAGCATCCCGCTGAAGCTGTAGTCGTCGGTGAACCTGGCCCGCCCGGTGACGCGATCCACAACCTTCGGCACCGGTTCGCTGCGGCTGATGTGTTTCAGCGGCTCGGTGACGGGCGGCTCCGGCACGGGCAGCGGCTCCTCGCCGCGTATCACCCGCCCTGCTGACTTGATGGCCCGTATCACGCTGGTGTAGCCGGTGCAGCGGCAGTAGGTATCTTTGAGCGCCACTTTGATGTCGTGATCATCAGGATCGGCGTTTTCCGCCAGCAGCGCGGCGGAGGTCATGATCAGGCCCGGCGTGCAGAATCCGCACTGCACCGCGCCGTGCTCCACAAAGGCCTCTTGCAGGGGGTGCAGATGCTCTTCGCCCTGTTCGTCCACTTCCGCCAGCCCCTCGATGGTGCGCACTACCGCGCCCTGCGCTTTGAAAGCCGGGTAGATGCAGGAGAGTGTGGGTGTGTCGTTCACATGTACGGTGCAGATACCGCACTCAGCTTCCTCACAGCCGATCTTGGTGCCCGTCAGGCCCAGATCATAGCGCAGCACTTCCGCCAGTGTCCGCGATTCCGGCACGTCCAGCACGTATTCGACCCCGTTTACCGTCAATTTCAGTTCACTCATCGATTTCTTCCTTGATATAACCACGATTGACTGCGCCGGTATGCGCCTGTGACTCATGAAGATGCGGCAGCGATGCCCCCTACTGCACCGGTTCCAGCGTGTTGCAGCGCGGCTGCCCGCCCACCACACTCACCGCCAGCGTCCAGCGCGATTCGATCTGCGCGCCGGCCCACACATCCTGCGTCACCGCGCAGCGGTACGTCGCGTCGCCGTCCGTCTGCTGGAAGTGCAGGTAGTAGTCCTCGGAGCGGCCCGCTTCCCGCTCACAGCCGATGCGGGCGACGCCCTCACAGGCGAGATTGGTCGCGGGCCAGTACGGCGTATCATTCACGCTGTCTCCGCTGGACCGGGCCGAGCGTTCATAGCTCCAACGA
>JALSTC010000596.1 GCA_026983935.1 Ardenticatenia bacterium | reverse complement strand
GTCGGGTACAACAACCTCGACGCGCATCACCGGCTCAAGCAGGATCGGGCCGCCGCGCTGCACACCTTCCTTCAACGCCAGTGAACCGGCGATCTTGAAGGCAATTTCCGAAGAGTCCACCTCATGGTAGCTCCCGTCCACCAGCGTGGCCTTGATGCGCGTGACCGGATACCCGGCCAGCACACCACCGGACATCGCTTCCTCGATGCCCTGCGCCACCGGCCTGACATACTCCTTCGGGATCGTCCCGCCAGTGATTTTGTTCTCAAAGACGAAAGTCTCTTCCGAATCCTCCGGCAGCGGCTCGAAGTCCACCACGACATGACCGTACTGGCCGGAGCCGCCGGTCTGGCGCACAAAGCGCCCTTCCGCCCGGACGGGCCGCGTGATTGTCTCACGGTAGGCCACGCGCGGCTTGCCGACACGTGCGCCCACCTTGAATTCACGCAGCATCCGGTCAACGAGCACTTCCAGATGCAGCTCGCCCATTCCCTGGATCAGGGTCTGGCCGACGGTTTCGTCCACCCGCACCACAAAGGTCGGGTCTTCCTCCGCCAGTTTGCGCAGCGCCTCGGCCATTTTGTCCTGGTCGGCCTGTGTCTTCGGCTCGATGGCGACCGAGATCACCGGCTCCGGGAATTTGATGCTTTCCAGCAAAATCGGGGCGTGCGCCGCGGCGAGCGTATCACCGGTGAAGGTCTGCTTGAGGCCCAGCGTGGCGGCAATATCGCCCGCGTGCACCGCTTCCACATCTTCCCGGCGGTCGGCAAACATGCGGACGACGCGCCCGATGCGCTCCTTCTTGCCTTTGGTGGTGTTCTGGACACTGCTGCCGGCCTTCAACACGCCGGAATAGACGCGGAAGAACGCCAGCCGCCCCACGAACGGATCGGTCACGATCTTGAAGACCAACGCGCTCAGCGGTTCGTCATCGCTGGGCTTGCGCTCGACAGCTTCCCCGGTGCGGGGATCAATCCCCTTCACCGGCGGGATATCCAGCGGCGACGGCAGGAGATCGACCACGGCATCCAGCAGAAGCTGCACGCCCTTGTTCTTCAACGCAGAGCCGCACAGCACTGGCTGAATCCGGTTGTGAATGGTGGCGGCCCGCAGCCCGGCCCGAATCTCCTCTTCCGAGATTTCCTCTTCCATGAGGTATTTCTCGGTCAGGTAATCATCGTGCTCGATGATCTGCTCGATCATGTGATTGCGAGCGGCTTCCGCCCGTTCCAGATAGTCGTCCGGAATCGGGTGGCGCTCGATCTGGGTGCCCAGGTCGTCGCCGTAAGTCACCAGCTCCATTTCAAGCAGATCAATGATGCCGTTGAAGTTTTCGCCTTCACCATAAGGAATCTGGATCGGGATCGGGGTGGCATGGAGCCGCTCCGCGATCATTGCCACATCGCGCTCAAAATCCGCGCCGACGCGATCCATCTTGTTGATGAAGCAGATACGGGGGACGTGGTACTCGTTCGCCTGCCGCCAGACCGTCTCGGACTGCGGTTCCACACCGGCCACACCATCAAACACCACCACGCCGCCATCAAGCACGCGAAGACTGCGCTGCACCTCTGCGGTGAAGTCCACGTGGCCCGGCGTGTCGATCACGTTGATCTGGTGTCCACGCCATTCCGCCGTGATGGCCGCCGCAGTAATGGTGATGCCGCGCTCACGCTCCTGTTCCATATAATCCGTCGTGGCAGCGCCGTCATGGACTTCGCCCATGCGGTGCACTTTGCCGGTGTAATAGAGCACCCGCTCCGTTGTTGTTGTTTTGCCCGCGTCAATATGCGCGATGATCCCGATGTTACGGACCTTCGCCAGATCAAGCGGGGCGCTCTTGCCGTTCGTTTTAGCCACAGTCCAGGTCTCTTCTAAATACTACAAACTACCAACGATAATGGGCAAAGGCACGGTTGGCCTCGGCCATGCGGTGCGTATCATCACGCTTCTTGATGGAAGCACCCTGGCCGTTCGCCGCGTCCATCAGTTCGGCGGCGAGTTTGGCTGCCATGCTGCGCCCGTGACGCTTGCGCGTGCTTTCCAGCAGCCAGCGCATGGCCAGCGAAGTGGCCCGATGGGGCGGCACCTCGACCGGCACCTGATACGTCGAGCCACCCACACGCCGCGGACGGACTTCCACCGCCGGGGTGACATTGCGCAGCGCCTGCTCGAATACTTCGACGGGGTCGCGCTTCATGCGCTCCTCGATAATCGCCAGCGCCTCATACATAATGCGATACGCTGTGCTCTTCTTGCCACCCCGCATCATGCGGTTCACAAACTTGGCAATGTTCACATTGCCATACCGCACGTCCGGGGCAATTTCCCGCTTGGGAGGACGATACCGTCTGGGCATGATTCACTCCACCTTACTTAGGCCGCTTGGAACCGTACTTGCTGCGTCCCTGGCTGCGATTTTCGACACCCTCGCTATCCAGCGTGCCGCGCACGATGTGATAGCGCACACCTGGCAGGTCCTTCACACGCCCACCCCGGACGAGCACCACGCTGTGCTCCTGAAGGCTGTGGCCTTCGCCGGGGATATAGGCCGTGACCTCGATCCCGTTCGTCAGCCGGACACGGGCGATCTTGCGCAGCGCCGAGTTCGGCTTCTTGGGGGTCATGGTACGAACCTGGGTGCAGACTCCGCGCTTCTGCGGAGCGCCTTTTGGCTGGCGGGTGCGCCGCTGCGTATAGGAATTGTAGGTATACAGCAGTGCAGGTGCGGTACTCTTTTTCTTCTTCGGCTTGCGGCCCTTGCGGACCAACTGATTGATCGTCGGCATACTTTTTCTCCGTATGTGACCCGCCGGTTTCGCACGCAAACGGGCGAAAGCTCGCCCGTTATTCACCCTGCTTACTCACGACGAAAGGCCACCCCGCTCAACAATTATCGGCTAATGGCCTCACGTTTCGTGACTTCACTAAATTCGGCGATCATTGCCCTGACAAAGCAGGGTTGACCCCGTCCGAAATAGAGCAGGGAGATAGTATCATCTCCCCCCAGGGCTGTCAAGAGTTTTTACAAAAACCAGCCCCTTTTGTCTGTTGATTCTGCACGATCGGGGTCTTTGCCCTCCGGGGGGAGTGCCATATGCCCGCCCCGGCGGCGCACATTTGTTGAAAATCCCCCCTCACGATAGACTCGTGCCTACATATATATAGGTGTTCAGGCAGCGCCCAGGCGCACCTCTCACCGGCAGCACCCGGCAGGAGTTCACCCCCATGACCCGGAAACGATTGATTGCGGCAGCGGTCTATCCGCTGGCAGTCGTGTTGATCAGCATCAGCGTGGCCCACAGCCTGCATGCCCCCGCCGCGGCACAGGAACCGTCACGCACACCCACCGGCGGCACGCCCTGGGACCTGCGCAATGCGAACCAGAACGGCATGTTCGTGTTCTACGATATGCCCGCTCAGGCCTCACAGACCGGTAAGCCGCTGGATATCGGCGACTTCGACGGCGACGGCTGCGGCGATATCGCCATCACCGGGCAGAATGCCAGCCACGGCGTCAACGGCGTCTGGCGGCGGGGCACAGGCCATGTCCGCATCCTGATGAATCTGTGCGCGATCGAGGGGCAGGTTGCCCTGGAAGCCACCGATCGCGATCCCGGCCATCCGATCATCACGCTCTACGGCGCGTATCCCGGTGATATGGCCGGGACGGAGATCACCATTGGCGACTTTAACGGTGACGGCTACGACGATCTGCTTGTCGGAGCGCAGAATGCCGACGGCCCGACTCTGGGGCGACCCAATGCGGGCGCGGCTTATGTGCTGTTCGGCGGCCCGGACTTCGCCGATCATGCCGACATTGATCTGCGGGAGCCTCCCCCTGACGTGCTGACCCTGCACGGCGCAACGGAAGGTGACCGCTTCGGGCTGTGGGTGGAAGGCGGGGACTTCGACGGTGACGGATTCCACGACCTGCTGATCGGGGCCAACCAGGCCGACGGCGTGGAAGACCGCCGCATCAATGCCGGGGAGGCCTGGATCATCTACGGCGCGGAGGACATGATCACCACCTACGGCGCAGTCGTGGATATGCGGACACCGCCCGATGACGCCACCCGCATCATCGGCGCGGATTTCGACGATCTGCTCGGCTCCTGCGTGGTCGGCGGTGACCTCAACAATGACGGGCTGGATGACGCCATCATCAGCGCGGCGCTGTGGCGCGGGTCAGCGGGCGTCGGCGGGCTGTCCTTTGGCGGTGGCGACGGCCCCGGCAATGAGCGCTATAACAGCGGCGAAACCTACGTGATCTTCGGGCGGCAAAGCCTGCGCGGGTCCACGCTTGATCTGGCCGTGCTGGTGGATGCCAGCGGTGCACCGGTCAACGACGGCCTGACCGTCATCTACGGCGCAGACGCCAACGACCTGCTGGGGGAAGAAATCGCAGTGGGTGACCTGGACGGCGACGGGCGCGGCGATCTGGTGCTCGGCACGCTGGTCGGCGATGGGGCGGGCAATCAGCTTGAAGATGCGGGCGAGGCCTGGGTCATCTACACCCACGCGCCTTTTGAGGGCCAGATCATTGATCTGGCCGATCCGCCGCGCGGACAGACGGTGATGATCGCGCCGGATCAGCCCTACAGCAAAGGCGGTGACACCGTGCGCGTGGCCGATGTGAACAGCGACGGCATGGGCGACCTGCTCTACGGCGCGCCAAATTATGACGTCGTCGGCTACGATCTACAGGTGCGCCGCAATGCGGGCATGATGGCCGTGCTCTATGGCCAGGAAGGCGGCCTGCCGGAAAACGACGGCCTGATCGTGCTGCCCTCAGGCGTGCCGGAGGGCCTCCAGGTGCAGTATGTCATCGGCGCAGACACCAACGATATGATGTCCTACGCCATTGCAGCCTACGACGTGGACGGTGACGGATTCGTTGACCTCGCCCCCAACGGCATGGGCGGCGATGGGCTGACCAATACGCAGTTCAACGCCGGGGAAATTTACGTCATCAGCGGGGCGGTATTCAGCGCCGGGCAGCAGCCCCCGGTCAGCGGCGAGACGGTCACCGCCGGGCCAACTGCCACCGCAGCCCCCCCGACGCCCACACCCGAACCCCTGCCCACGCTGACGATAGACCTCAGCCAGCCGGGCGATGTGGATGAAGGGCGGCGGCTTTATCGTGCCGCCTGCGCGGGATGTCATGGTTTTTCCGGGGACGGCGAAGGCGTGGGGGTGCCGCTGGTCGGCTCGTCGTTTGTGGATGCTGCCAGCGATGAAGCGCTGCTGCGCTTCCTGCAGATCGGGCGCTCCTCCGATTCGCCGGACAACATCACCGGCGTGACCATGCCGGCCTACGGCGGGCGCGCAGACTGGGGCGAGGCGGAGCTGTGGGACGTGGTCGCCTACCTGCGCCACCTCATCGCCCGACAGACGGAGTGAGGCCGTGCACGCCGCGCTTTAGACATGTATCAGAGTGGGCATCAGGCCCAGGTCCGCCGTCATCTGCTGGATTTCCTGCATATAGATCGGGTTCATCACGATGACCACATCGGGCCGGTATTCCTGCAAGAATTCCGGCGGGACGATCTCCTGCCCGGTTCCGGCCACATACTGGCCCTGCTTGCGCGGGTTGATGTCCACCACAAAGCCGATCGAGTCCTGCGCACGCAGCGTGTTCAGGAAGGTGACGCCCTTCGAGCCAGCGCCCCAGATCACAGCCCGCTGCCCGGCGGTCGTGATATTGGCCAGCGTCCGCTGCCAGGCGCTCACTTTGGTACGGTAGCTCTCGGCGAAGCTGCTCACCAGGCGGCGCATGGCCTGGCGATCGCTGGTCGCGGCGTGCTGCCGCCCGACTGCGGCAGCAGCGGGCGTGGCTTCCACGCTCAGGAACTGGCCCTGATACGTCTCCTCCAGGCTGTGCACATCAAAGCCGCTCGCCGTGAAGAGCGCCCCCAGTGAGGCCGCGCTGTAGTAGGAGGGATGCTCATAGATCACATCCCAGATACCCCTGTCGCGCAGGGTATAGAGCACGTTGGGCACCTCAAAATAGAGCGCCGCATCCTGCATACCGACGGCGCGGCGCACGTTAGCAATGAAGGCCGTGGGCTGCTCGATGTGTTCCAGCACATGGCGGCAGCAGATCAGATCGGCCTTATAGTCGGCATAATGCGGCGAATAAAAATCCTGGACGAACGTCAGGCCGTCGGGCAGATCGCCATCCATGAGTGCCGGGTCGTAGCTGGGATCAAAGCCGACCCCGCGGTTGCCGCCCAGCTCACAGAGCAGCCGCAGAAAATCGCCCTTGCCGCAGCCGATCTCAATGATGTCCTTGCCATGCAGGTTATAGCGCTCCACCAGCCGCGCTGCCAGCGACTCGGCGAACTGCTGAAAGCGCGGCGAAAAATGCAGCGAGTTTTCATACTGCTGCGTGTAGGTCATCAATGAAGGGTCAAATGCCACGTTGAAGATATGGCCGCATGCCTCACAGAATGCCAGGCGGATGTCACCGCGCGGGGCCGCCAGAGCTTCCGCCTGAGTCGGCCAGAGCACATTGCAGTGTACGGGCACCTGCAGCGCCTCGAAGAACACCCCCGCACCGGATGTACCGCAGACGGGGCAGCGATGCGCCTCGCTGCCGTCAGTGTGTTTGTTCGCTGTCATCAAGAAAACTATCCCCTGTATGCTGATCGAATTGCCGGGCGGTACGGTCGGCCCACGGCCCGGCGCTTACACCGGCAGCAGCTCCGCAGCAACACCCAGCCGATCGAGGTCCTGCTGAATTTCTGCGCTGTAGACCGGATTCATGACGATCACGGCGTCGGGCTGGTAGCGCTTCAAAAACGCCGGCCCGACGATCTCCTGCCCCGTCCCGGCCATGAATGTGCCGTGCTTGTGGGGATTGATATCCACCACGTAGCTCACCGCGTCGCGAACGGCCAGCGTGGTCAGGAAAGCGACGCCTTTAGAGCCGCCCCCCCAGATCACCACGCGCCTGCCCTGCTGCTGGAAGTCTGCCAGAACCTGCCGCCAGTGCTCCAGCCGACGCGGCACGCCTGTGGCAAAGGCCTGTACGGCCTTCTGCAGACTGTCCGGCGCTTCCTCCCCCGGCAGGGGCGGTGACGGTTCCCCGCGTGAGGGGCGGGCTTCGATCATCAGGTACTGGTCATCGTAGGCCGTCGCCAGATCGAGCACATCAAAACCGCAGCGCCGGAACAGCCGGGCCAGCGAGCCTCTGCTGAAGTAGGAGCAGTGTTCATAATACACATCCCAGAAGGCCAGGTCTTCCAGCACGTACTGCGCATTCGGCACCTGAAAGAATACCGTGATGTCATGCCGATCGCCGATCACACGCCGCACCATGCGGATGAACTCCGCCGTTGGCTGGATATGTTCCAGCGTCATCCGGCAGACGATGAAATCGGCCTGATAGTCCGCGTATTCCTCCGAATAAAAATCGGGGATAAACGTCAGGCGCTCCCCGGCAGGACTGCCGATGTCATGATCGCGGTAGGCGGGATCAAACCCCACGCCCCGGTTGCCGCCGAGTTCACACAGCAGCGTCAGGAATTCGCCCTGCCCGCAGCCGATCTCGATGATGTCTTTGCCGTGCAGGTCGTAGCGCGTGATCAGATGTTCGGCCTGCTGGCGGGCAAAGCGGTTAAACGTCGGCGAGTAGCCCTGCGTGGCCTCATAGCGGGCATCATATTCGTTCAGGGCGGGGTCAAAAGCGACGTTGGCAATAAATCCACAGTTCGGGCAGAACGCCAGATCAATATCACCCGTAGGGTAGCTGACGGCCTCCTCCCGCGTTTCCAGCAGCAGGACGCTGTGCGCGGGCACACCCTCCACACGGTAAAAAACGGACATGCCCGCAGTCTCGCAACTGGGGCAAATATGCGCTTCGGTCATCAATCGCTTCCTGTCTGTACGACTTCATCCACAGGTGCATGAGGGCAAACCGACTTGAACGCCTCATGCACATCCCGGTACACAAATACAGCAAACAATGCTCAGACGATCTCCGGATGGGGAATGGGAATGATGAACCTGCCCCCACCCCGGCGGTAGGCCTCCTGCTGCTGCAAAATCTCATCCGCAAAGTTCCAGGCCAGCAGCAGCACATAATCCGGCCTGTCTTCCAGCAGCCGCGAGGGCGGATAGATGGGCAGATGGCAGCCGCCCATGTAGCGCCCATGCTTGAACTTGTTGAGGTCTACGACGTAGTCCACCAACTGCCGGTCAATGCCGGTGTAGCTGAGCAGGGTGGTCGCTTTAGCCGCCGCGCCATAAGCCGCGATGCGCTTGCCCTGCTGCTTGAGATCATGCAGCATCTCCAGCAGCGCGGTCTTGATGCCCTCCACCCGCCCGGCAAAATCGTGATAGAACGCCACGCGATCCACGCCGCGCTGTTTCTCTGCCTCCAGCAGGGCCAGGACACTGTCCTCTGGCTGCTCGCGATGCTCCACAAAGAGGCGCAGCGAGCCACCGTGAACGGGGATGCGCCGCACGTCATTGAGGAACATGCCGTGCTGCCGGAAGAGCCGATCCAGCGCCGTCACGGAGAAATAGCACAGGTGCTGGTGATAGATGGTGTCGAATTCGCAGTGGTCAACCAGATCAACGACATAAGGCACTTCGATCACGGCGACGCCGTCCGCTTTGAGCAGAACGCGGATTCCTTCTACAAAGCCGTTCAGGTCCGGCACATGCGCCAGGACATTATTAGCCAGGAAAACATCCGCCGCCAGCCCCTGATCATCCCGGAGCTGCCGGGCCAGCCGCAGCGTGAAAAATGTGTTCAGCGTCGGGATTCCCGTCTGCAGCGCCACCCGCACCGGCCCCAGCGCCGGGTCTATCCCCAGCACGGGGATGCCGCGCTGCGCGAAGTTGCGCAGCATATAGCCGTCATGGCTGGCCGCCTCCACCACCAGCGCGGGCCTGGAATCCAGGCGGCGGGTGGTAATCAGTTCGCTGGCGCTTTCCGCAAAGTGGGCCAGCAGCGAGTTGGAAACCGAGGAGTAGTACGGATAATCCCGCTGAAAGAGCACCTCCGGCGGCACGGTTTCCGCGATCTGCACCAGGGAGCAGCTCGGGCAGAAGAGCAGCGTCAGCGGAGCCATGATCTCCGGCTCCTGCAACTGCGACTCCGTCAGCAGCGCGTCGGCCAGCGGGGTTTCCCCAAAGGCCAGGATCGTCTCCAGCAGATCGTATCCACAGGATCGGCAGGCAGTCACGCGCTCAACGGCTTGAGGCATCGGTATATTTTCTCCTACACAGCAGCACGGCTGGGTTTCCAGCGCAGGTCTTCATCCAGCCGCCCGGTTTGCAGCAGGTGCAGGATATGGGCAATGCGCTTATAGCGGTCGCCTTCAAATTCATCCAGATTCAGTCCGTGTTTCTGGTAGGCTGCGTAAAGCTCCTGTGCACCGCGCCGTGCCGTCCACTGCGGGCGGAACGCCGGCAGCACACGGCGAATCTTGTCGCAGTTCACCCGGTAGTTGCGCTTGTCCGGCCCGGCGTCAGGGGCATATTCCACGCGGCTACCGGGCACGGTCTCGACGACGATTTCGGCCAGCTCTCGAATCTGGTAGTTCTCCGAGGTCTGGCCGACGTTGAATACTTCGTTGTGCACCAGCTCACGCGGCGCATGGAGCACGGCGAGAAAGGCGCGGGAGATGTCCTCGACATGCACGATGGGCCGCCAGGGCGTGCCATCGCTCTTGATGAACACCCGTCCGGTCGTGTAGGCCCAGGCGACCAGGTTGTTCAGCACCAGGTCAAAGCGCAGCCGCGGCGAGACACCGTAGGCGGT
>JALSTC010000595.1 GCA_026983935.1 Ardenticatenia bacterium | reverse complement strand
CGGTGAGTCGGGATCGTTGGTCACGGCCAGCGTGATCGCGCCGTCCGCCCGCCCCCGGCGGATCACCTCGGTGACATCCTCGCCCTGTCCGCTCTGCGAAATACCTATCACCAGCGCATCCTGCACGGCGGGCATCCGGCCATAATAGGTGGTGACCGAAGGCGCAGCCAGCGCTACCGGCAGCCCGGCGAAAGCGCCCAGCACATATTTGCCGTAGAGCGCTGCATTATCGGAAGACCCCCGCGCCGCAATCAGCACGAAGCGAGGCCCCCGTTCGCGGATCACTGCTGCCAGCCGGGCAGCAGAGTCAGTCTCATTGGTGAGCAGGCGAGTCAGCGCCGCGGGCTGTTCGTGAATTTCCTGTTCGAGCAACGTGTCCGTCATCGTACACCTTTTTCAATAGGGTTCGGCTCAACAAAACACAAGATACCCATACCCTCCAGCTTATTCAAGCGCGCCTTCTGCCGCGCACCTGCCGGGCACACAACCGCCGCACTTCCACTGGCCTGCATCAACTGCTAGAATACAATACGTACCAGAACGGAAAACGGTGTACAGATCATGAATCCGCATAGAGACTGTGCACCAGCAGCAGCAAACTGCACCAATGGCCGCATCAGCGGAGCACTGTCATAAGGAGTCATCGTGTCTGCCCTCGTCATCCTGAATCCTCACGCAGGAGGAGGCCGCGCAGGCCGCCTCTGGCATCGCATCGAACCCCTGCTGTGGGAAGTGCTGGGCGATCCGGTCATCGCCATTACCCAGCGCCCGGCAGAGGTCGCTGCCCACCTTGACGATGCCATGCGGCTGGGATTCGACCGCGTGATCACAATCGGCGGCGACGGCACCAACCATGTGATCATCAATGCGCTGGCCGCACTCGCGGAACAGGGCACGGCCATGCCGCTGCCTGTGCTGGGCATTCTACCCATCGGCACCGGGCGTGACTGGGCGCGCGCTCTGGGCATCCCCCTCAAACCGGAGCAGGCCGTACAGTGGCTGGCAGAAGCCCAGCCACAGCCGGTGGATGTGGGCCGCCTGGCATGCGAAGGGAGCACCACGCATTTCCTGAACATCGCCAGCAGCGGCATCAGCGGCGAGATTGCCGCCAATGTCAACGCCATTCAGCACCGCCGCCCCTGGACGTTCTTTTCCCAGACCGTGCAGGCGCTGCTGCACTACCAGCCGCGCCCCATGCGCGTCCTGCTGGATGGCGAACTGTGGTACGAAGGCCGTTCATTTGTGGTTGTCGTCGCCAATGGGCGGTACTTCGGGCATGGGATGCTCGTTGCGCCAGAAGCCAGCATTGATGACGGGCTTTTCGATGTGGTGCTGGTCGAAGGCATGCACCGGCTGGCGGCGCTGCAGGCCCTGCCGACGATCTACAACGGCACCCACCTGCTGCGGGATGACGTTCACCACGCCCGCGCCGCCGATGTTCGCATCGAATCGGCCACCGGACCGCTTGACCTCGAACTTGATGGCGAATACGATCGCTGCAATACGCTCCGCTTCAGCGTCGTTTCCGGCCTGGTGCAGATGCTGCGCCGCTGACCTGCTCCGCCAACACCACAGAACAAAAACGGGCAGAAGCGTATCCCCCTGCCCGCTTGATTGACCACTGATCTATCGGTCAGGCGCTCAGTTCAGCAGCATCTCAAAGATGCCTGCCGCGCCCATGCCGCCGCCAATGCACATCGTCACCATACCCAGCTTGTTGCCGCGCCGCCGCATTTCATGCAGGAGCTGCACGGTCAGCTTGGCCCCGGTTGCGCCGAGCGGGTGGCCGAGCGCGATCGCGCCGCCGTTGACATTGACGATCTCCGGGTTCAGGTCAAGCTCCCGGATCACGGCCACACTCTGCGAGGCAAAAGCCTCATTCAGCTCGATCAGCTCGATATCGTCCTTCTTGATTCCCGTCCGTCTGAGCACGCGGGGCACTGCCGCCACCGGCCCAATGCCCATGATCTCCGGGCGGACCCCCGCCACATTGAAGCCGACGAAGCGGGCAATCGGCTCAAAGCCAAGCTTCGCCGCCGTCTCCGCTTCCATCACGATCACGCCTGCTGCGCCATCGCTCAGC
>JALSTC010000594.1 GCA_026983935.1 Ardenticatenia bacterium | reverse complement strand
CGCGCTGAATCTCGCCGCCGGAGAGGGTGCGCGGCTGTGCGTCGGCCAGCGGGGTTAGCGCCACCCGTGCCAGCGCGTTGTTCACCCGCTGCCGGGCGTCTTTCTCGCCGCGCAGCCGCAGGCCGTAGGCAATATTGGCCCGCACGCTGCGTGAAAGCAGCACGGGACGCTGAAACACCATCGCCAGTTGTCGCCGGTCGGCGATGGTGGCTTCGTTGTGTGCAACGTCCCTGCCATTCAAATACGCGGTCAATGTGCCCTGCGTCGGAGCTTCCAGGAGGGCCAGCAGCCGCAGCAGCGTGCTTTTTCCCGCGCCGCTGGGGCCGACCAATGCGAAGATTTCGCCCTCCATGATCTGTAGCTCCGGGATGCGCAGGACGGTGCGCGTGCCGTAGCGTTTTTCAACTCTGTTGAGGGTATACAGCGCCTGCTTCATGATGGGTCGCCCGATCTTCCTTGCAGCAGTACGACCAGCGTATTGGTGGCAAATGACAGCGCCAGCAGGATGATTCCCAGTGCCAGCGCCAGATCGAAGTTGCCGCGTCGTGTTTCCAGGACGATGGCCGTTGTCAACACGCGCGTTTTGCCCGCGATGTTGCCGCCGACCAGCATCACCGCCCCGACTTCCGAGATGATCGCCCCGAATCCGGCCACCAGTCCGACAACCACGCCAAAGCGTGCCTCATAAAGCTGGGCGCGGGTGGCCTGCCAGGGGGTTGCCCCCAGGGCACGAAGCTGGGGGCGCAGCGCCGGGTCCACGCTCTGCACGCTGCTCATGGTCACGCCCACGATCAGCGGCGTGGCGAGGATGATCTGCGCTATGATCATTGCCCGCATGGAGAACAGCCAGCCCAGGTCGCCCAGCGGCCCGCTGCGCGAGAGCAGCAGATAGACCACCAGCCCGACCACTACCGGCGGCAGCCCCATGCCGGTGTAGATGAAAGCCGTGAAGATACGCCTGCCGGGGAAGCGATGCAGCGCCAGCCATGTGCCGACGGGAATCCCCAGCACAGTGCTGATCAATAATGCGCTGACCGTGACCTGGAGTGAGCGGACGGCAATGGCGGAGACTTCCGGGTCCAGCGTGGCAAGCAAACGCAGGGCTTCCTGCACGGCCTCAATGAACGTCTGAATGGTGACCTCCTGTTGCGCTCTATAGCGTGGACAGCGGCCTGACTGTCAGACCGCTGTCGATTTTGACACGGAACTACAGACCTGTGCCACACATTCGACGGGCTTATTCGCCGGAAGAATGCGCCGCCCGCCACGCTTCCGAATCCGGGGTAAAGAGCTGTTGGCCGTTGACCTCAAATTCGGCGATCTGGGTCTGCGTCTCAAGCGAAGTCAACCAGTCTACAAAGGTCTGTGCCAGTTCCGCGTTGACGCCGGGATGAGTCTCCGGGTTCACAGGGATAACGCCGTAGGGGTTGAATAGAATCGGGTCGCCCTCGACCAGAATTTCCAGTGAAAGGCCTTCCTGCTGGCGAGCCAGATAGGTTGCCCGATCGCTCAACGTGTACCCCTGCTGCTCATCCGCCATGGTGAGCACCGCGCCCATGCCCTGCCCGGCAGAAATGTACCAGTCACCGGCTGGCTCAATGCCCGCCGCTTCCCAGATGGCGCGTTCTTTGGTGTGTGTGCCGCTGTCGTCGCCGCGTGAGATGAAGGTGGCTTCTGCTTCGGCTATCTGCCGGAAGGCGGCTGCTGCGTCGGTCATTCCCCCGATCCCTGCGGGATCATCAGCGGGGCCGACGATCACAAAATCGTTGTACATGACGTCATAGCGGGCTGTGCCGTGCCCTTCCGCGACGAAGGCATCCTCGCGGGCGCGGGCGTGTACCAGCACGACATCGGCGTCACCGCTGGCCCCCAGTGCCAGCGCCTGCCCTGTGCCGACGGCGACCACGTCCACCGTCACGCCGTACTGCTGCTCGAAATCCGGCAGCAGGTAGTCCAGCAAACCGGAGTCATCGGTGCTGGTGGTTGTGGCGAGCGTCAGGTGCCGCGGTGCATCGCTGGCGGGGGTGGTAACCTCTTCCGCCGGTGTTGTGAGGACGTTGCCCTGGCAGGCTGCCAGCAGCAGA
>JALSTC010000593.1 GCA_026983935.1 Ardenticatenia bacterium | reverse complement strand
GGGTGGACGCCATGGTCGTTGACCCGCAGTTCCGCCGCATCGGTGTCGGCGCGGCCCTGCTGGAAGCGACCCTGCGCCGTGCCGACCGGCTGGGCATGACCGATCTGTTCGTCAATACGGAGCGGGCCAGCAACATCGCCCGTGCTTTCTACCGCTCCAGCGGCTTCCAGGAAGGGCGGATCACGCGGCTGCGCCTGCGGGCATGAGCGGCAGGGGGTAGCATTCACCGCGATCTGTCGTTACCATTGGGGCCTGCTGCACCCACCCCGGAGGAAACATGATGCCGCTCAAATGGAACGCGCAGGGCCTGATCCCTGCCGTCGTACAGGATGCCGACACAGGCATGGTCTTGATGGTCGCCTGGATGAATGAGGAGGCGCTGCGCCTGACCCGCGAAACCGGCCAGACGCATTTCTGGAGCCGCAGCCGGGGCGAACTCTGGCATAAGGGCGCGACCTCCGGCAACACGCAGGACGTGGTCGCCATTTACGTGGATTGTGATGAAGATGTACTGCTGATCAAAGTGCATCCGGCTGGCCCGGCCTGCCACACCGGCAATACAAGCTGCTTTTTCCGCCCCCTGGACGAGGTGCTGCCATGAGTGACTTTCTGGATACGTTGTTCGCCATCATCGAGGATCGCAAAGCCAATCCGGTGGAAGGCTCTTACACCAACAGCCTGTTTGAAGCCGGGCTGAGCCGCATCACCCAGAAAGTGGGCGAAGAAGCCGTTGAGGTGCTTGTCGCCGCCCATGCCCAGAGCGACGAGCGCCTGATCGAGGAACTGGCTGACCTGACTTATCACAGCCTGGTGCTGCTGGCCTATAAAGGGCTGACCCCGGACGCCGTCCGTGCGGAACTGGAGCGGCGTCATCGGCCCCGCAGGCCATAAAGCCAGCCTGTAATAAACACGCTCTGACATAACGACAACCATACGTCATCTGCCTGTTGTTCGTCACGACGATTTTTTCATATAATGGAGCCGGGTTTTCCCGTCCGTGGTCTGAATCTGGAGGTGGCGCGTGGACATCTGGGGCGTGCTGGCTGTCCTGTTTGCGGGGGCGTTCTTCGCCACCCTGATCATTGCCCTGTTTTACTGGCGAGCAGTACGTCCGCAGTTGATGAACATGACGCCGCCCGCCGCTCCGCCCTCTGCCCTCGCTCCCCAGCAGGATGAGGCCATCCAGGAGGCGCTGCAGGCGCTGAACGAGTCGCTGGTGCGGCACAGCTCGCTGATCGCCCGTCTGCCGACGAGCTTCGAAGTTCGTGCGCCGGTTGATCGTGAGGCGCTGGCCCACAAGCTGGATGCGCTGCAAACGGCACTGACCGAACAGAGTCGGGTGCTGGCCCGGCTGGAGCGCGAGATTGACGCCCTCGGCAGCGATGTCGGCATGCGTGACGAACTGGCCGCCGTTCAGGAAGAACTCGGCTCGCAGCAGGTCGCCCTGCGCATCCTGCATGATCTGGTATCTGCCCTCAATGAAGGCACGCTGAACCTCAGCGCCACGCTGACCGCTCAGAAAGATGCGCTCATCACGCTGCAGGAGCGGCAGGAGCAAAACGCCGAGATGCTGCAGGTTCTGCAGGATCAGATCGGCCAGATTCTCATCGCGCAGCAGACCTCGGCTCGTATGCTGGATACCCTGGCCAGCCAGCCGGTGCGTGGAGCCGGAAAAGCCCGGACGGGCGGCCTGCAGGACATCCGGGGAATCGGGCCGGTTTATGCCCGCCGGTTGAAAGAAAAAGGCATCGAAACCTTCGAGCAGTTGGCGATCCTCACGCCGGATGAACTGTACGCCGTCCTTGACGTGCCGCGCTGGCGCTTTGACGCGGAGAAGTGGATCGCACAGGCCCGGATGTTTGCCGAGGAGCAGAAGGAAACGGAGCAGGCGCAGTGAGATCGCCTCTCCATCTGGTGCGCCGCCTTGATGCTGTGCTGCTGGCGCTGCTGCTGATTCTCTCGGCGCTGGCGGCTACGCTGCTGGCACGGAATACGGGCGGCACGCCGCTGATCTTCCTGCCTTCGGCCACGCTGACGCCCACAGCGACCCCTACCGCGACGGCCACGCCGACGGTCACTCCCTCA
>JALSTC010000592.1 GCA_026983935.1 Ardenticatenia bacterium | reverse complement strand
CCATACATATTTTGTCTGAGATTGTCGCAGCGCAGATTGCCGCGGGGGAAGTCGTCGAACGTCCGGCATCCGTAGTAAAAGAGCTGATTGAGAACGCCCTTGATGCTGACGCGGGTGATATTCGCATCGAGATCGAAGAAGGCGGACGGCGGCTTATTCGCGTCAGCGATGAGGGGTGCGGCATTAACGCCGCTGAAGTCAGGCTGGCCTTCGCCCGCCACGCAACAAGCAAAATCCAGACCATTGACGATCTGATGTACATCAACACGCTGGGATTCCGCGGCGAAGCCCTGCACAGCATCGCTGCTGTCAGCCGCGTCACGCTGACAACACGCCATGCTGAAGAAGACACGGGAACCCAGATTCGCGTCGAAGGTGGAGAAATCCTGTCTCATCGGCAGGTCGGCGCACCGGTCGGGACGGTCGTTACGGTCGAAGACCTGTTCTACAACACACCCGCACGCCTCAAGTTCCTGAAGAGCGTCACGACAGAGCGCCGCCGCATCACTGCTCTGGTCACCAATTACGCCATGGCTTACCCCACAGTGCGCTTTATGCTTCATCACAACGGAAGAGAAGTGTTCCGTTCCTATGGCACGGGGCAGTTGGCCGACGTACTTCTTACAGCATTGGGTGCGGAGGTCTTCCGGGATATGCTGGAGGTCACGCCGCTTGCCCCCACACGCCCTGATCTACCACCTATAGAAGTGAGCGGATATACGTCTGCGCCGAACCAGAATCGGGCCAACCGCGCACACATCACGCTCTTTGTGAACGGGCGCGTGATTCAGGATTCGTCGCTGGCCTTCGCTGTAACACAGGCTTACCATACGCTGCTGCCTAAAGGGCGCTATCCCATCAGCGTGCTGATGATCCGTATCCCCCCAGAGGAAGTAGACGTCAACGTCCATCCCACTAAAGCCGAAGTCCGCTTCCGCAGTCCAGATGCTGTTTTTGCCGCTGTACAGCGAGCCGTGCGGCGGGCCGTCGTAGATCAGGCACCTGCGCCCAGCGTACAACTTGGCGGCACTGCGCAGAATCACATGCCCCAATGGCAGGAACACGGCCCTTTGTACAGCACCGGTCCTCGGCAAGCTGATCTGAGCCTTAATCTGGAATCGCCGGGGAGATTGCCCCGGCAAGCTCCCTCATCAGGTAGCGACGTGGAGGACATGGCAGCGGCCTCCCAAACGCTGCCGGGCCAGCCAACACGACCGCGCACGCTGCCCATGCTGCGTGTGCTGGGACAGGTCGGTGCAAGCTACATTGTGGCGGAAGGGCCTGTCGGCCTTTATCTCATTGACCAGCACGCTGCCCACGAGCGCATCCTTTTTGAGGAATTCATGGCCGCCCGATCAACATCGCAGCCGAGTGCCCAGCGCACCCTGGATGCTGTAACCGTGGAACTACCGGTACAGGCAGCGGCGCTGGTCGAGGAACACCTGGACGCGCTGGCGGCGGTTGGATTGGTGCTGGAACCTTTTGGCGGGCAAACCTTCCGAATCCGGGCAGTGCCGGCTGTTCTGGCTGATCGCGATCCCGCGGAAGCCGTGCAGGCTATCATCGAGGACCTTGAAACCGGCGCGAAGCCAGGACAGGCCGCCCTGGAAGAACAGATCATCCTGCACATCTGCAAAGCGGCTGCTGTGAAGGCAGGGCAGGTGCTCAGCATGGCGGAAATGCAGGCACTGGTGCGACAACTGGAGCGCTGTGCATCACCGCACACCTGCCCCCACGGGCGCCCCACCCTGATTCACATCAGCGCGGAACAACTGGCAAAAGAATTTGGCCGGACTTAACCCTGATCTTTCGCCAGCCAGACGTTATAATTCTTGGGCTTTTTCACCATCTGAACGAGAGGGAACATGCGCGATGAAGCGGAGCAGGCTTCTTTTTATCTTGCTGGCAGGACTGCTACTGGTACTGGCGGCCTGTGTCGGGCCAACGAGCGTTGTCTTCGACAATCAGTCGGACTGCGGCACGATTCGGGTAGACCTGACAAACACACAAAACAATGTCACAGAAACCTACAATGTTGAACGCGGGCAAACACTCAGCATTGAAGTGGCCCCCAATGTCGTCTACCTGTAT
>JALSTC010000591.1 GCA_026983935.1 Ardenticatenia bacterium | reverse complement strand
AAACGCATCCGCTGCATCCTCATACCGTGCCCGCTGTTCATCCGCCGTAAGCGTAGCAGTTGGTAGAGGTGTTGGGAACGGAGTCGGCGAGGGCGTTGGTGATTCTTCAGGTGTTGGGGATGCGGTCGGTTCGGGCGAAGGCGTCGGAGACACAATTGGCGTCGGCGTCAGAGTCGGCTCAACTGTTGGCGTCGGCGTTTGAGGCTCAGGATTGTAACCAAAAAACTCCTGAATCCGCTGATCAATCAGTGCATCATCGACCGTAATACCCCGTCGCTCAGCCTCCTGCCGCACCAGAATATCTTCGATCATCTGATTCAGAACCTGATCACCAAGCAGGTATTCCTGTCCTGGCTGAAGTTGTGTATACTGGCGATAAAATGGGCTGTTCTGATCGGTCAATGCCTGAGGGCCATAAACCGCCGCTACATTGGCAAGTTCACGCCCGGTCTGCCAGCGAACAAAGCGCACACGCGCCTGGTAATCCGACGTCGTGATGACTTCCCCATTGACAGTAGCAACCGGCTGGTTGGGGTAGATAAATCCCTCATAGGCGATCCCACCCACCAATACCAACAGCATAATGCCGAGCGCAATCCCTATCCCCAACAGCACCCACCGCTGGGCACGCGCCTCTCGTTCTGCGCGAGAGAGGTAAGTCCGCCGTTTTTTTTGCTCAGCGGTACGCTTACGCCGGGTTGGAACGCCCGTAGTGGCTTTCTTAGCCATGGGGTCTTCTCATCTCCTCATCAAGTAAGACGATTCCAACAGTGAGGCAGAGGACACTGAAGGATCAGCGCCACTGTGCCCACTGCTCAACTCAACCACCGTGCCACCACTCTAGTATTCCTGGGCCTGCTGGCCGGTGAAAGGCAGCAAAGCCAGATGACGCGCCCGTTTGATGGCACGAGCCAGCTTTCGCTGACACTTGGCAGATACTTTGGTCTGCCGACGTGGACGGATCTTGCCCTCTTCATTGATAAACTGGCGCAGCACATCCACGTCTTTGTAGCTCACCCGCTCCGGGCAGCGCACCCGCGCGCCACGGCGCGACCGGCCCCGATAGCGAGGACGAGACGAGCCAGATGGTGCCTTCGCCGGCGCAGAAACGCCCTCCTTACTAACAGGAGATGTCCGTTCGTTTTTTTCAATGTCGCTCATTGGTATCCCTTGTTTCTGGAACTCTCTCACTTACAAATGCAGCGGCTGTCACGCTTAAAAAGCGTAGTCTTCGTCATCAGAGGAATCAGTGGTATCGTAATGACCCATTTCCGCCGGAGAACGACGATCGCCGAGTAAGATCATTTCATTGGCTACCAGCTCTGTGCGGTAATGCTTTTTGCCGTGATCATCCTCCCAGCCGCGAGTCTGCAAACGCCCTTCAATGTAGACCTGCTGCCCCTTGGCAAGGTGCGACTTGCATATTTCCGCCAGAGCACCCCAGGCCACCACGTTAAACCACTCTTCTTCTTCGCGGCGTTCGCCCTCCACTGAAGTCCAACTGCGGCTGGTCACCACGCTGAAGCTGGTAACCGGGCGACCACTGGGGGTATACCGCATTTCCGGGTCACGCCCCAGATGCCCGATTATCATGACTTTGTTCAATCCCCGGCTCATTACGATACTCCTGCCTCATCAAACCAATCACGTCATACCGGGTCAGGGAAATTTCCCCTGGTTGTCAATCGTTCGCCCGAACTAATAAATACCGGATAATCGCATCATTCAATTTGAGATTACGCTCGATCTCATTGATAGTTTCCGGTGACATCGAAAGCTCAAGCAGCACGTAGTAACCCTCACGATGATCGTTGATCGGATAGGCCAACCGACGTCGTCCCCAATGATCAACCCGCTGCACCTCATTGCCCAGGTCCGTGACCCATTTCTGTACCTGCTCCACTGTATCGGTCAGATCATTTTCTGAGACATCCGGACGGACAATGAACGTCAATTCGTATGTACGCATGAATAGGATAAGCCCCCTTTCCACGGGATTGTCCCTTGCGCACACGGGCGTGCGTGCAAAGAACGGAAAGCTGGCGCGTAAAAGCCAGACTGGTAAATTCGCGTGCGCGATAGTACCGTAGAAAAGGCTCTTTGGCAAGGCTGCGTATGCTTCGCCGTTTTTGCCATCTGCGAAGGCGGCTTGCCGATTCAGGCATACATCAGAGGATATCTGGGGCGAAGCAGCAAACGTCAATCGGAAAGCGAACAGACGTTATCATGCGAATTTTGACGGTAGTCGGGGCACGGCCACAGTTTATCAAAGCGGCAATGCTCGGCCGTGTGCTGCGTGACCGGCATACGGAGTTCCTGGTACACACCGGGCAGCACTACGATGACGAGCTATCTGCCCTGCTCTTCCGAGAGCTGGACATCGCCCAACCGGACGTGCACCTCGGAATCGGCTCAGGCAGCCACGCCGAACAAACAGCGGGGATACTCGTTCCACTGGAACGGTTGATGCAGGAACAGCGCCCCGATTGGGTTGTCGTCTTTGGCGACACCAACTCCACATTGGCAGCAGCACTGGCTGCCGCCAAACTTAACCTGCCTATTGCCCATGTCGAAGCCGGGCTGCGCAGTTTCAACGCCGCAATGCCAGAGGAAATCAACCGCATCATCACGGATCGCCTCGCCCAACTGCGTCTGTGCCCTACCCTGCTGGCCGTGGAAAACCTCCAACAGGAAGGTATCCGCGATGGCGTCGTACTGACAGGAGATATTATGGTAGATGCCGTCCTCCACTACGCCGCCACCGATCCTGGCAACGCCCCCATTTATCATCGTTTACGTCTTGACCCCGCCCGACCTTATGCCGTGGCAACCATTCATCGCCCTGCAAACACCAACGACCCCGAAAAACTGGCAGCCATCCTGACTGCGCTGAATACATTGGACATGCCGGTGATTTTCCCCGTACATCCGCGCACGCAGCGAGTCCTGCATCAGATTCCCCTGACATTGGATGCCCGCGTTCGCCTGATCAAGTCGGTTAGCTATCTGGATATGCTCGTCCTTGTCAGGGCAGCAGCAGTCGTGATTACGGATTCGGGAAGCCTGCAAAAAGAGGCCTATACGCTGCACACGCCCTGCGTTACCGTACGCACGGAGACAGAATATCCTGAAACTGTTGAGGCCGGCTGGAACCGGCTGGCGAAGGCCACAGTCCAGACCATCATGCAGGCTGTCCGGGAAGCGTGCTCTGCACGACCAACCACGCATCCCGCATACTTCGGTACGGGGAACGCTGCACAGCAGATCGTTGCCGCTCTGGAAGCCGCCTACCAGGAGAGGCGCGTGATCTCCTGACACGTGTCTTCCCGCAGAGCGGACGGGCAAATTCCCTGATTATTCCAACACGCTGTTGTTATAGCCATAGGGATGACTGCTGTGCCAGGCCCAGGCACTCTTAATGATCTCCTGCAGCGAGGGATACTTTGGCTCCCATCCCAATTCCTGATTGATGCGCTCCGATGAAGCCACCAGCACAGGCGCATCACCGGCGCGGCGCGGCGCTTCTTCGGCAGGGAAGTCTACGCCGGTAACCTCCCGCGCAACATCAATTACTTCCCGCACACTGTATCCCCGCCCGTTGCCGATGTTATACGTCATTGCTGGCCGCTCATCCAGCTTTTCCAGCGCCAGCACATGCGCCTGCGCCAGGTCTTCCACGTGGATATAGTCGCGAATACATGTGCCGTCAGGCGTTGGATAGTCTGTGCCGAAAATCTTGATCACCGGCCGCTGCCCCAGCGGCACCTGGAGCGTCAGCGGAATCAGGTGTGTTTCCGGCTCGTGAGCCTCGCCTCGAATTGCCTTTCCCTGCTCATCCAACATGGCGCCGCAGGCATTGAAATAGCGAAGAATTGCGTAGCGCAGATCAAGCTGACGGCCATACCAGCGAATCATCTGCTCGATCATGAGCTTGGTTTGTCCATACACATTGGCAGGGTCGACTGGATCCTCTTCATCAAGCGGGCCATCTTTGCTGGCATACACGGCAGCCGTCGAAGAAAAGACAATGCGCTTGACACCATGCGCCATCATCGCGTCCAGCAGCACCTGCGAGCAGACGACATTGTTGTGAAAGTACTTGCCGGGCTTGAGCATGCTTTCGCCAGCTTCAATGAATGCCGCAAAATGTACGACAGCATCAAATGTTCGACTCTGAAAAAGAACATCCAGAGCAGAACGATCGCCCACATCGCCCTGAATAAACTCGGCGTCCTTCGGGACAGCGTCGCGATGTCCGCGGCTGAGATTATCATAGACCGTTACCCGATGTCCGGCCCGCAGGAAATAGGCGGCCGTCGTGGAGCCGATATACCCTGCACCGCCGGTAATGAGGATGTGCATAATTGCGGTCGTTCTCCTTTGATCGTCTGCTGCGAGCACGCGGGAATTGTACCGCAGAGCAGGGTGCATTTCGATGTTCCATGTTGGACAAAAAGCCTTCTGGCGCATGCCGCCGAAATACACTAGACTGAAAAAACACACACAGCCCTTTGCTGTTTTCTTAGGAGCGTTAGTACCATGGCATTCTTGAAATCAGTTCTCGTATATGTTCTGACTGCTTTGATTCTGTTCGGCCTGTCGCCGCTGCCAGATGCGAGTGCAACACAGGTCGATCATCTCGATACGCCTGTCCGCTTCAATGCGAATGCGGTCGCTGCCCCCTCTGACCGCGCAGCGGCACGCGACAACATCCGACAATGGATGTCTCGGTTTGCGGGCCAGGTCGAAGGGGAGCCGATCACCAGCAGGCGGGCACAGCAGCGGCAGGCGGCCTGGACAGTCATGATTTACCTGGCAGCAGATAACGACCTGGAAGAATTCGGGCTGCTTGACCTGAACGAAATGGAACTGGTGGGCAGCACCAACGATATCAACGTCGTCGTCCAGATCGATCGCGCCGCAGGATATGACAGCAGCAATGGTGACTGGCGCGACACACGACGCCTTTTTGTCACCCGCGATACTGACCCTGATATTATTTCTTCGGAAGTTGTGCAGTCACTGGGAGAGACCAACACAGGTGACCCCAACACGTTATCCGACTTTGCCAACTGGGCCATTCGCACCTACCCGGCACAGCGCTATGCCCTGATATTGTGGGATCACGGCGGATCATGGCTGGGAATCGCCACCGATGAATCGGCGGGAGATGATGACCTCAGTATGCCCGAACTCAATCGGGCGCTGGCGCAGATCAACAATGTTCCCCTTGATCTGATCGGCTTTGACGCCTGCCTCATGGGCCAGCTTGAGGTTTACCACAGCGTGGCCCCCTACGGCCTATACGGCGTCGCAGCGGAGGAAACAATCCCCGGCTTCGGCTGGGATTACGCCACTCCCCTGCAGGCGCTGGCTGCAAACCCTTCGATGGATGGGCAGGCGTTCGGGCAGGTGCTTGTTGACAGCTTCATGACGTTCTACACCGAAACCGTGACTTACTACGACGTCTTCGATCTGGGGGTTGTTGACCTCAGGCAGTCCGACAGCGTTATCGGCGCACTCAACAGCTTCACCCGCGCCGTGCAGGCCAACCCCGGCCCGGTGCTCAGCGCCATCGGTGATGCCCGCAACAACACCCTTGTTTTCGGCGGCTTTGACGATCCGGAGTATTTTGATATCTGGTCCGCTGCCGACCTCATCCAGTTTATGGGCCTGCTGAGTACACTGTCTCCCGATCAGGCAGTAGCACGGGCCGCGCAGGACGTGGCCACTGCTGCCAGCCAGATGGTGGTGCATCACCGCGCCAATAATGCGCTCGAAGATGCCCGCGGCATGACGATTTACTTCCCCCGTAACCAGGGCGCTTACACGCAGTATAATCTGGCGAGTCGCTATGCCACAGGCACGCCGCCCGATCTTGACACCTGGCGCTCATTCCTGGATACGTTCTATAACACGGCCATCGAGACCGTCAGCGAAGGACCACAGGTGCAGATTCTGGGTGCTTTCCCGGAGATCGGCAGTATCCATCAGCCGACGGTCATCCAGATGGAAATCTCCGGGCGAGACATCACCGACGTTACCTTCGGTGCCACGCTGCACATGGATAACGGCACCAGCATTCTTGTTGATTACGTACGGCTTGTCTCCCGGACAACCACAGCCTCAGGTGAAGAGATCACCGACTGGGCGGACGGCGTCTCGACGCGCTCGTTTAGCTGGGACACTGAGATGCCGGTCATCTCTGATGGGCTGGTGGAAGTCCCCGCCCTGCTGATCCAGCACAGAGAAAATCCAGAAAGCGCCGTGGTTGATGGCCAGTACATCCCCCAGAGTGGCAACCCGGTAGATGCCCAACTGGTCTACGATCTCACCACAGGCAGCGTGAGCAGCGTCTGGGGTGTGCGTGAGACAGATACCGGCTACATGCCATTTGAGCTTTCCGTCAAACCGGGGGACAGCTTCCAGCCATACTGGCTCTATCTGGACACCAACAACGATCTCAATACCATGCTGGCTGACGAAGTCCTCACCTTCGGCACGGAGCCGTTTACGTATCGTCTCATCCCAGCGCCAAGCGGCACATACACTCTGAACATCATTGCCGAAGATATCAGTGGAAATATTGCCCGCGACACCATTGATGTTCAGGTGAACAACGAAGGGCTGGACACCAGTCAGCGCGGCTTTACTGATATCGAGTTCGGCTTGAGCTTCCGCTATCCGGCGAACTGGATCGAGCCGCGCTTCATCCAGACGGATGAAGGTGGGCGGCTTTTCACCGGCGACCCGGCAACCGGCGTGCTGCTCACCGTTCTGCCTTACGACGGTGTCTCGTCCGGCATGGATGTGGCCCAGCAGGTCATTGATAGCTGGAACACGCTCGAAAATGCCCGCCTTGTCAACCAGCGTCAGGTCACTCTGGGCAGCTACGACGCCTACGTTGTGGACTACACCTACACCTACAACGGCCAGGAACGCAATGGCGCAGTGCTGGCCATCTATGTGCCGGAGCGCGGCATCGGCTACGGCTTCGATATGGACTCGCCAGCCGGGGCACTTGATGAGGCAGCCGGCGCATTCAGCCTGCTGGTCGAAAGCGTCGAATTCTTCGATGTAGAGGGATCGCTGGGGGCCAGCAACTGGGCAACCGTCACGCCCAATCCTGCAGTATCGTTCTCCGTGCCAGTCGACTGGGTGGAGACCGATGTCAGCGGATGGACGATCTTCAGCCCGGCGGGAGACACAACCACATTCATCGCCTTCAAAGCCAGCGCCAGTCAGGGCCTCACCAATGAGCAGTTGGCACAGCAGTATTTCGGTCTGCTGCAGCAGAACAGCAACGTGAGCAATGTGGAGACCTTCGCTTCGGAGCCATACTATATCGCCAACGAAGCCTGGCATATGGTGGGTTTCACCTATACGAACACCAGCAACAACCTGCTAACTTCCGGCGCGTATTTCGTCACCGGCGTGGGTTCACAGGAGTACGTCTTCTGGCTGGAAGCTCCAGACAGCACATTCGACTCGCTCTTTGACAGCACGTTCTCGGTGATCATCAACAGCTTCACGTTTAACGGCTGATCGCCTGTACGCGGCATAACCAGACGACGGGCGCTGCGGCTCGCGCCCGTCGTTTGATTCACCTGCATGTACCCCATGACCTGTGCCTGTTACTCTGGCTCCGGGTCAGGTGCGGCAGCAAGCCAGAGGTGAGACACGGTCATGGCAAGACCGAAGACCAACCAGAACAGCGTCACCGAGGCCTGAAACTCCAGCTTGAAAAAATAGTGATCGAAAAGCCCTGCCGCCAGTGCAGCCACGATGCCGGCATGAGTACCCAACCACAGCGGCTCCAGTCGTGCAGGTCGGCCTGCACGCTGCCATGCCCGCAGACCGTAGGCAAACAAAGCGGCTACCATCGCGAGGAAAACGCCCAACCCGATCAACCCGATGTTGGAGGCCATCGTCAGGTAGAGATTCGCCACACCGAGATAGATATCACGCTCAGGCGTCCCGGCAAAACCCACGCCAAATACCGGGTAGCGTCCGATCAAGCGCAGCGCGTCGGTAATCTCGCCGATGCGCATCTGGGTTGCCAGATCCGCCGCCTGAAATCCTTCGACGAAGCGGGCGACATAGTCCTGGGTCACAGGCAGCAGCAGGAGCAGCGCACTGCCCAGAAGCATACCCCACAGCAAGCGGCGGTAGCGCATCACGGCCATGAACGCCAGCGCAACACCCAGCGCCAGCATAGCTCCCCGGGAGAAGGTCAGGTATATACACAACGCAATCAGGCCAAAAACGATGGCCAGCAGCCAGCGCCTGCCGCCGACCGGTCCTGGCGCGAAGATCTGCGGCGCAACCAGCGCCCCAAGCACTGCCAGCACGCCACCAAACGCATTCGGGTCTACCCACAGGCCGATCGCCCGCTCCGCTAAAGCGGGATTGTCTTCCACATATCGGATCACGCCGCCGTTGGGATAGCCAAAGCGGGCCAGCCGGACAAGCAGTCCCTCGGCTGTCAGATCGGGCAGCACATACAATATCAGGCCGATCAACGCGGTCATCCCGCCCACCAATACCAGCAGGAACATCACACGGCGCAGTGTGCCCTCATCCCGGATGGCATCCACCAGCACAAAGGCCATGGCAATACTCAACAGCATCTCGGCAAACTGACGCAGCACATTACTCGTCAGCGGTGCGTGGCCCAATCCCATGATGAAACTGGCAAGCATCACCAGGGCAAAAGCGATTACCATGCCGTGCACCGGCGTCATCTGGAACAGCCGCCGCCGTCCTGTCATCCACTGGAACAGATACACCATCAGGAAAGCACCCAGCGTAATATCCAGAAAAGTAGGCGTCAGGCCAATTTTGAAGGGCAGCGTTCCAAAGGGCAGCAGCCCGATCACCGCCAGCACACCGTACAATGCCGCCTGTAGATCGGTCAGGATGTACAGACCGGCGAGCAGCCCCAGCACCCCACCGATCATCAACACCGGCCCCAGCAGCACTACGCCCAGCCCGATCAGGCCACCCAGTATCCCCAGCAGAACACCCAGTAGAACTGCCGTCAGCCGTCGATCGAACTGCGTGATTCGCGCACCAAACGACTCATTATTCAACATCATCGCGCTCTACCTCCCGGCCACGCAGCCAACGGCGCAGCAGCAGCCATACAGCCCAGCCAGCAAGCGCTCCCCAACCCAACAGACTCAGCACTGCGCCGATTTTGAAGGTCAGCGGATCGTAGATCAGCGTGACCTGTCTGGCTCCCGCGGGAACGACCAGTGCTGTCAGAGCGCCATAGGCCCGCAGCAGCGGCACCGATTCACCATCAACGGCAGCCTGCCAGCCAGGATAATCCGGCAGTGCCACACTGAGCACCGCAGGCACATCAATTCCATCCAACGCGATTGTGACGGCTTCCGGCGCAAAGGCCGTGACCGCCGCCTCTCCCTCCGCGCTCAGCTCGTCCGGCAGGATTTCCGCAGCATCGCCTGACAGAATGATGCTGCGGCGGGGATCGAAGCCCGGATCGGCCAGCAGCGCATAGGCTGCATCATCCCCCTCGACGAGCACCACATCATCGATCAGCAGCGCGAAAGGACGTGGATCATCCAGCCGGTGCAGATTCACCGGGCCGTAGGGGTCTTCCCCCTGCCCGACCACTGTGGCAGGCACGGGCAGCTCCTCCCAATCGCTGTACACATAGCGCACCGCGAAAAGCTCCCAGGCACGCGGCGCGGGCAGGTCTTCCTGGATAATGGCATGCGGCCCACGCAGCCAGAGCGGACTGATGCCGCGAATGTCGGGAATCTGCCACAGCGATCCGTAGTTGGCCAGCAAGCCACGCTGCCCATCCAGGCGGGCAAA
>JALSTC010000590.1 GCA_026983935.1 Ardenticatenia bacterium | reverse complement strand
TGTGGATGCGGCCGGTGGTCCGGCTGCCCCAGATGCCCTCCGCCTGCTTGGCCGCGTGCCGGCTGGTGAGACTCAGGAAGGCCTTCAGCACCGCCCGTGCCTGGCTGCCCATCGGTTTGCCCTTGCCGAAACGCGCCATGCTCAGCGGCCCGCATGCCGCCAGCGTTTGAGGGCGCGCCAGACGGTGGTGGGATGTACCTTGGTGCGCCTGAACCGGCGCAGCCACAGGGCGATGTCGTAGCTGCTGGCCCCGGACGCCGCGAGGGCCTCGATCTCGGCCCGATAGCGGTCGAGGCGGAAACGCCCACGGGGTTTGCGGCGGGCAATCCGCCGGATGGCCCGCACCTGCTCGAGCTGGGCTTTCAGTTCATCGTCTGGCACAGATCATCCCCGCCCGCGCAATGCACGAAAACACTGCGCGGCATCCGCTGCGCCAACCCTGCCACGAGCCGGCAATGACCGGCCCGCGCTCGGTGGGGCGAGAGCCTCACGGAGCGCGGGCGTGCCCGCGTCCAACCGGCAGTAATCTGCGCCAACGAGCAGGCCGACGGCGTGCCACGTGGCACAGTGAAGCAGCCGCACCCGGTCATCGGCCGCGCCCCTTGCCACGGGAGGACCGACGCCGAATGGCCTCCAGGCGGACAACCAGCGGGCTGTCAACGGCAGGCTGGGCGGTGACGGGCGCTGCCTCGGCCCGCCGCAGCGCGGCTTCGGCCTGCTGCCGGCGCCTACGTTGGTCGCTGACACGCAGGGCCAGTTCGGGCGTGAACCTGCCCTGCCGGGCGCGTCCGACCAGCCCCCGCAGGTAGGCCAGTGGGGCGACCTGGATGGCGCTGGCCGCCATGCGCCCGGCGAGTTCGTCCAGGAGCTGCTGTGCCAGGGCCTCGGGAAAGCCGGCCAACTGCCTGCGCGCCGATGACCGCTCGGCCTCCGACAGGCCCTTGGGAAACACCAGTCCCGATGCCTGCCCACCACCCCGGTCCGGGGCTGGGCCAGCAACTGGCGCAACGGTCCCGCATGCCTGGCGCTGTGGTCGTGGTGATTTCCTTGACGGTTCTCTGGTGGTTCCAGGGGTGACGGGGATGTCACCGGGCTCCTGACAGCCCCTTCCTGGGGTGTCGCCACTGACAGCGGTGGCCCCTGACAATTTGTCACCCCCATCGAGGGCCAGGATGTAGCAGTTGGAGGTCTGCGATCCATCCTTGCGGAAGCGTGGATCGCGCCGGATCTTGCCGCTTGACTCAAGCTCCTTCATGATGCGCCGCACGGTGCGGGTGGAAACGCAGCACTTGCGCGCTACCGTCGGCACACTGGGCCAGCAAACACCATGGTCATCGGCGGCATCCCCCAGAGACATCAGCACCAGCTTGGGGGTGGGCGGAAGCTGCTGCCGCCAGACCCAGTTCATGGCTTCGATACTCATGATCGCCGTGCCCGTGCCTCCAGCTTGGTCGGCCGACCACGGCGGTGGGGAGATGGGGATTCTCCCGAATAATCTGCTGTCGTCACCGTAAATTGATCCAACCACGCGTGTACTGCCTTGCAAGGCCACAGCCGATGACGGCAACCCGGCGGCTGGATGCGTGGCGGCAGTGGATTGCCGGCGGTCAGCTTATTGCGCAGGCGGCCGAGCGAAATGCCCAGCAGGCGGGCCATTTCCTGGTCGGTGTAGTATGTGCGTTCATCGTTCAGATATTCCGTTGTCACTTTGAAACCCCTGTGGCATGGCTTCGGTTGTCATCGGCCACGAGAGGTAACACGGCGGTTTACATGGCAACCACGGGAAACCTTATCGCCGGAAGAAAGGGATTTTCACGAGCAGCAGAAAAAGGCTTGCGAAAGGGAAAATGGAAGGCGCTGGATGACGAAATTCCTGTCACACTGATGTCACACCGGCAACGCAATTCGGCGTGAACAGGCGTGATCGTACAATAGCGTATGTGCTTGTTCTGAAATGTGTTATGCTCTATGTCCTTGTAACAGAACGGGTGCTTGACGACGTTCACACGGCAGGGGTCACTGGTTCAATCCCAGTACCGCCCACCAAATCATTGAACTAGGGGCAGCCGGGGCTGCCCTCTTCCTCGCATGGACCGGGT
>JALSTC010000589.1 GCA_026983935.1 Ardenticatenia bacterium | reverse complement strand
CAGCACCCGGACAGACAGCACGCCATAACGGGGCGCGGTCAGTCCACACCGTGCCCCGTATTATTTTGCCGGGAACACCTGATAACCGTCATTCCTCGCCCGTCCGTTTGCCATTGGGAGGCGGCGGCAAGGCATGGTATGGTAGTGGCGGTTACGGAAAATTCTCACGGTCTGGCCGTGTCCATCTACAAACAAGGGAGCAGCGCCCCTTATGAACAGGAACAGAAAAGCCCAATATCTATCTGCGGAAGAAGCCATCCAACATGTCAAGTCCAGCGACCGCATCTTCATGACCGGCAACTGCTCGGTCCCGCAGACTCTGCTGGCGGCACTGGTGGAACATGCAAAATCGCTTACCGATGTGGAGCTGGTGCAGCTTCTGACGGTCAGCGATATCAGCTATGTCACGCCGGCGCTGGCCGGGCATCTGCGCGTCAACACCATGTTCATCAGCGACAACGTCCGTAAGGCCGTCAACGATGGCCGGGCTGACTTCACGCCGATTCTGCTCTCCGATGTCCCCCGCCTGTTCCGCATGAAAGAGAAATTCCCGATCAACGTGGCACTGGTGCACGTCAGTCCGCCGGATATGCATGGCTTTTGCTCATTTGGTGTCGAGGTCGGCATCACCAAAACGGCGGCGGAAGTGGCCGATCTGATCATCGCTGAGGTCAATCCGCAGATGCCGCGTGCCCTCGGCGACAGCGTGATCCATATTGACGATATTGACATCGTGGTGGAGGTGGACTACCCGCTGCCAGAAATCCAGATGACCGAAGCCAACGAACTACAGCAGACCATTGCCCGCCATATCGTCGAACTGATCCCGGACGGCGCGACGCTGCAAACCGGCATCGGAGCCGTACCGGATGCCGTGCTGCGCCTGCTGACCGATCACCGCGATCTGGGCATCCACACCGAACTATTTTCCGACGGCGTGATCGATCTGGTAGAGCGGGGTGTGCTCAACTGTCGGGCCAAGACGCTGCACCCCGGCAAGATCGTGGCCGGGTTTGTCCTGGGCACACAGCGGCTCTATGATTTCATCAACGACAACCCGATCTGTGAATTCCACCCGACCGAATACGTCAACAACCCCTATGTCATCAGCCAGAACGACAAGATGGTTGCCATCAACAGCGCCATCGAAGTTGACCTGACCGGCCAGGTCTGCGCGGACAGCATCGGCCACTATTTTTACAGCGGCGTGGGCGGCCAGCTTGATTTCATCCGCGGCGCGGGCAAGGCCAACGGTGGTATTCCAATTATTGCCCTGCCCTCCACCGCACGCGGTGATACGGTCAGCCGCATCGTGCCGGAATTGAAGCCGGGCGCGGGCGTGACCACCGGGCGCAACGATGTGCACTACATCGTTACCGAATACGGCGTGGCTGATCTATTCGGCGCAACGATCCGGCAGCGCGTCCGGCGTTTGATTGACATCGCGCATCCGAAGTTCCGGGAGGAGCTGGCCCGCGTGGCCTACGATCGCTACCACGTCAGCGTTTAGCATGAGGCACTAACCGACCTCATCCACATCCACAGGGCGGCCCTCATGCTGTGAGCGCGTGGCGGCAATACCGACCTGCAGGGCGGCACGGGCATCCGCCGCGCCGACTGCGGGCGTTTTGTCCTCGCGGATGCAGGCGATGAAGTGTTCGATCTGCGTGGTATAGGCCGGGCCAAAACGCTCCATAAAGTACGGCACGACATCATGCCTCGCACCCTCCGGCGTGAGGGTGAGGACGGGCGTTTCCTGCAAATAGCCGATGCGCAGCGCGCCTTCCGAGCCGATGACCTCACACTGGATATCGTAGCCGTAGCGGGCGTTGCGGCTGGCCTCGACGTTGCCCAGCCCGCCCCCGGCGAAGCGCATCACAATCATCACGTTATCCACATCGCCGACTTCCGCCAGCTCCGGGTAAACCAGCACCCCCGCCTCTGCATAGACACGCATGATTTCATCGCCCATCAGCCAGCGGGCCACGTCGAAGTCATGGATGGCCATGTCAATGATCAGGCCGCCGCTTCTGGCAGGATCGGCATATTCCAGGCTGGTGCGGTGCGGGTCGCGGCTGATGGAACGAATGACCACCGGCCTGCCGATCACACCTGCCGCGATCTGCTCGCTGGCAGCCATGTAGCCCTTATCAAAGCGGCGCATGAAACCGACCTGAAAGATGACGCCCGCTGCTTCCACCGCCGCGACCATCTCGTCGGTTTCTTCCAGCGTCAGGGCGGTCGGTTTTTCGCAAAAGATCGCTTTCCCCACCTGTGCCGCCGCGATCACAATATCGTGGTGGGTGCTGGTCGGGGTCGCCACAATCACGCCCTGCACGTCGGGATCGGCCAGCAGGTCGTGGTAGTCGGTGTATGCTTTCACACCGGCAAACTCATCAGCCACGGCCTGCGCGGCCTCCTGCCGCATATCGGCCACGGCCACCAGGCGGGCATCCGCCGCCTGCCGGGCCACGTGGAAGCCGTAAATGCGGCCCATGCGGCCCAGCCCGATCACCCCGATTCCGGGTACGGTCATTGCATCTCCTTTGCAACGAAAGGATTCAGCGCATGCTTGCGGTGCTACATCAGACTTCCCGCACGCCCATGATCAGGTCGGCGAGGTCTTCCTGTGTGACGTCATCACGATCATAATTGCCGACCAGCTTACCCTGCCGCAGGATGGTATAGCGGTCAGCGACCATCCGGGCATGGTGCATGTTGTGCGTGATGAAAATGACGGAAAGGCCGCGCTCTTTGGCGTTGGTGATGTAAGTCAGCACTTTGCGCGTCTCTGCGACAGAGAGCGCCGAGGTCGGCTCATCGAGAATCAGCAGCCTGGCCCCGAAGTGCAGGGCGCGGCCAATGGCGATCGACTGCCGCTCGCCGCCAGAGAGTTTTTCCACCTTTTCACCGGGGGAGCGAATTTCGATGCCGACATCGGCCAGCGCATCGTGCGTACGGCGATCCATCTCCTTCACGTCCAGCCAATTGAACGGACCCAACCGATGCACCAGTTCCCGCCCCAGGAAGAAATTGCGCGTGATACTCATCAGGTTGACCAGCGCCAGGTCCTGGTAGACCGTCTCAATGCCCAGGGCGCGGGCATCTGCCGGGGTGCGGATCTGTACAGGCTTGCCCTCAAAGTAAATCTGCCCGGAGGTCGGTGTATAGACACCCGTGAGAATCTTGATCAGAGTAGATTTCCCTGCACCGTTATCCCCCAGCAGACAGAGGACTTCCTGTTGATTCACGGTCAGGTCAACGCCATCCAGCGCGGTCACCGTGCCAAACCGCTTGACGATGTTTTCCATCCGGACGACGGGGGTATCATTGCCGTTGCTGCTCATGATTCTTCCTCAGTAGTGTAACCAGACCGGCTCAGGCGCGTCTGCGTATCCAGTGATTCAGGACGGCGGCGGCGACGATAGTCACGCCGACGACTGCCTCGAAATTATCTGCCGGGATAAAGGGGATGTTGAGCCGAACCACACCGGAACGCAGCGTACTGATCAGGAGCACGCCGACCATGCCGCCGAGGATGCTGCCCGAACCGCCGCTGAGCAGCGTGCCGCCGACCACTGCCGCCGCGATGGCATCCAGCTCAACACCCGCGCCTGTGGCGACGCGCACCGAGCGAAACTGGCTGAACAGCAGCACACCCGCAACTCCTGCCATCGCCCCGGAAATGATGAAGTTGACGACTTTGACCAGCTTGACATTGACGCCCTGTGCCCGTGCTGCGCCGGGATTGCCGCCGACCGCCATCACATGGTTGCCATAGCGTGTGCGCGTCAGGACATACTGGAAGATCAGCACCAGCCCGAACATCCAGAGCATGGCCGAACGGAAGTTGGCCCCGGCAGGCAGCAGATCGTTCAGCACGTCCAGCCGCCCGTTGAAGACTTCATAGACCGGCAGCCTGTCCAGCGTCTGTACCAGTGATCCGCCGGAAAGCAGCCAGACACCCCCTCGAAAGATTGAAAGCGTGCCCAGCGTGATGATAAACGATGGCATGCCCGTCCAGATCAGAATCAGGCCATTGAGCGCCCCCAGCAGCGCCGGAACCAAAACGGCCAGGACGATTGCCAGCAGTGGTGACCCGCCATCTATCGTATTGAAGGCGAACAGATAGCCGCCGACGGCCACCAGCGCCCCGACGGAAAGGTCAAACTCGCCGGAGATCATCAGCATCGTGATGCCGATGGTGACCGTCCCGACCAGCGTCGTGGCATTGATGATGTTGGAGACCGTCCGCAGCGAGAAAAAACCAGGAATACGCACTGAAAAGAGTAGAAAAATAACCACCAGCGTGATCAGGGGGCCGACAACCGGCGACCGTGCCAGCCAGTGCCGGAATGTTTTAGTGGTGATCGCAGCCGTGCTCATACGCATCGCTTCCCGTGAAAATCGCGCCCGCCCACGCAGGCCCGGAAACAGGGGGCTGGCCGGGGAAGGCGATGCTTCCCCGGCCCCCCATGTGAAGACTGTCGGTCTAGCGGTAGGTGCCCGCCAGTTCTTCGACGAGTTCGACGTTGCTGGCGTCCACGAAGCCGGGGCCGGTGGCGGTCACCGGGCCAGCAGGCGTGAAGCCAAAGCGGACATTCCAGACCAGCCACTGCACGGTCATATAACCCTGCAGGTAGGGCTGCTGATCGATACCGAAGAGCGTCGTGCCGTCCTTGATGCGAGCCACGATCTCCGGGCTGACATCAAACGTGCCGTGCAGCACATCACCCGGCCCCAGCCCTGCGGCTTCCAGGAAAGCATAGAAGGGGTTGGCCCCGTTCGGGCCGAGCGTCAGGAAGGCATCCACATCCGGGTTGGAAGCATAGTAGTCGTCAATGATGGTCTGCGACTCTGCCGGGTCATTGGAGATGCCGAGCACTTCCGCGTCAAGGCCGTTCTCGGCCAGCGCATCGGTAAAGCCCTGGCAGCGGCGGTCAAGGGCCGCATGGCCGACCTGATGGTTCACACAGACGCCCCTGGTTGCCCCGGCAGCCACCAGCCGCAGGCCGCCCTGGTAGCCGCCCGCATACTCATCCTGGCCGATGTAGGTCATGTAGGGGATGCCGTCCACGTCCGGGCCGTTCCCGGCATTGTAGGCAACCACCGGAATACCCGCGTCAATGGCGCGGTTGATCGGCTCCGCAAACAGCACGGGGTCGGTCACCGTCACACCCAGGCCGTCCGGCTGGCTGGCGACGGCCTCTTCGATGAGGGCCGCAACACGATCCAGGTCGAAGGAGTCAGGGCCGAGCACGGTCACGTTCACGCCAAGCTGATCGGCGGCATCCTGGATGCCCTGCTCCACCACACACCAGAAGGAATCCCAGGCACACAGGGCGTGCTGAACCATGATGATGTTGATTTCATCATCCTGGGCAACGGCCTGCTGCCCGGCAGGAATCACCGAGACCAGCAAAAGCACAAGGGCGAGGAACATGAACTTCTTCATCTTTTTATCCTTTTGTATGCTACAGGTTGACGATTGGATCAAGCGAAAGGCGAACAAGGCGAAACCGGTGTTTTCTGGCAGACCTCCTTTCTCCACAACTACACAGTGCCAATAATTACCGCTTCAATATTTCACTCGCGTCTGCTCATATAGGTATTGATGGCAACAGACAGAATGAGGATCGCGCCCGCCACCGCCCGGAAGACCTGAATGGGCAGATGCATCAGCACCAGCCCCTGCTCCAGCATACTGAGCAGCAGGACGCCCAGCGTCGCCCCGACAAGTGTCCCAACACCGCCGGACAGGCTCACCCCACCGATCACCGAGGCGGCGACGGCCACCAGTTCCACGCCTTCGCCGCGCAGAGGGTCAATGCTCAGCCGGTGGGAGAACTGAATGAGCCCGGCAAAACCGGCCAGTGTGGCGCAGAGGATGAAGTTGAGCACCTTCACACGATTGACGTTGACGCCCTGCGCCCGCGCTGCACCGGGGTTGCCACCGACGGCAAATGTCCAGTTGCCGTACCGGGTGCGCATCAATACCAGCGATAGGACAACTGCCAGCACGGCAAACCAGATGGTGGATACCCGGAAGTTCGCCGCCGGATCAAACAAATTGTTCAGCGGGTCTATTGTGCCATTCAGGACGGTAAACAAGATTGGCTTTTCCGCCGCTGTGAAAGAAGCCATATCACCACCGCCGATGGCGCGGGCTATACCGCGATAGGCCAGCATCGTGCCCAGGGTCGTGATGAAAGAAGGAATACCCGACTGCGTGACGATCAGCCCATTGATCAGCCCCAGCACCGCGCTGACGATCAGGGCGAACAGCATCGCCACCAGCGGCGCAGTTCCCGCGTTGATGGAAAGCGCGAAAACGTACCCCGCCACAGCCAGAGTCGCCCCGACGGACAGATCAAACTCCCCGGAGATCATCAGCATGGCAACGCCGAGCACCACCACGCCGTTCACGCTGGCAAACGTGAGCACATTCGTCAGCGCAAAGGGCGTCAGGAAGTTAGCCGCTGCAAGGGAAAAGAACAGGAAAACGATCACAAAGGTGATCAGCGTGACGGCTTCCGGCATATCAGCAAGACGATGGCGAAAACGAACCAGGTTGGTGGTCAGCGTGCTCAACGTTTCTTTTCCTCCGGTCTGTCCCGCAGCAAACACTATTCCGCAGGCGGGGCGGCAGATTCGCGTGCCAGAAGGCTGCCCCGCAGGATCACGATGCCGGGGCGAGGTGCAGCCTCGCTGTCGTCGTCCAGCAGGTCAAACATCATCCGGGCCGCCTGCTGACCCAGTCTGTATTTGGGCTGGTCAAACGTGGTCAGCGGCGGATTCACAAAAGCCGAGAGTGTGATATTGTCAAACCCCACAATCGACCAATCCCCCGGCACCTGCAATCCGGCTTTTTGCAGGGCACTCATGGCCCCGATAGCCATCAGATCATTGTAACAAAAAAGGGCGGTAGGCGGTTCCGACAGAGCCATCAGAGTCGACGCCCCCCAGGCACCGCTTTGCGCCGTGCCGCTGTTCGCCTCCAGCACATAGTCCTCACGAACAGACAAGCCAGCCTCAGCGTGAGCCATGCGGTAGCCCTGCAGCCGCTCATGAGAACTGCGCCCGGCATGGGCATTACCCAGGTAAGCAATGCGCCGATGCCCCAGATCGATCAGGTGGCGAGTCATCTGCTGCCCGCCGAAGATATCGTCGTGGTAGATCGCGTTTTCGGCATCCTCAGCGGAGCGGTTATGCACCAGCACACTCGGTACACCCTGCCTGTCCAGCCGCTCCCGGTATTCACGGGTCATGTACGTGGCGCAGATGATCAACCCATCAATCCGCCGCTCAACCATCGCCTGAATCGCCTGATCGTCATTTAAGCCATAGTTGGCAGAGGCCAGAAACAGGCTGTATGTCCTATCCTGTACCACATCTTGAATCCCGTCAAGCACGCGGCTGAAGAACGGATCGGCGATCCGATTGACGATAACCCCGATCACGCGGGTGCGGCTGGTTTTGAGGCTGCGGGCAACCGCGCTGGGGACGTAGCCCATCTCTTCGGCAATCCGCTGGATACGCGCCGTCGTCTCCGCTGAGACGGACGGATGATTGCGCAGCGCACGCGAAACCGTTGAATGAGACATCCTGGCGGCCCTGGCGATGTCTTTGATAGTCACAGGCACGGGAACGACCTCGTAATGCACACGTGTGCACTGCTCACAAAATAGCATAAATTAAAGAGCGGAGTCAAGTTTGAGAATTTGGTAACAAGCCACGACCGACCACGCCGGATTGTCAGTCCCCCGCGAATTGACATCGGGGCGATTCTGCGTAAAGTCACAAGTGCAAGCGAAAACAAACGACAGGTCTCGAAGCGCCCCGGTGTATAATGACAGTACAACCGCCGCAGAACAGCAGCCACCGGGCGCTGCGGGTCATTTTCAAGAGAGAGGAGGCGATATGCTGGCCATTGGACTGGACTTTGGCACGCTGTCGGTGCGTGCACTGGCAGTCGACACGCAGAGCGGGGCCATCCTGGCAACGGCAGTCGCGCCGTATGCACACGGGGTGATTGACCAGCGCCTGCCGGAGGGCGATGTCCCGCTCGGCCCGGAGTGGGCATTGCAGAGTCCGTCGGACTGGCTGAACAGCATGGCTGCCGCCGTGCGCGACGTGGTGGCGGCCCTCGACAATCCGGCGCAGGTGGTGGGGCTGGGCATTGATTTCACATCCTGCACGGTGCTGCCGGTGCGGCAGGAGGGCCTGCCGCTGTGCCAGATACCGGAGATGGCGCGGACACCTCATGCCTGGCCCAAGCTGTGGAAGCATCACGCCGCACAGCCGCAGGCGACACGCATCACCGAGCTGGCAGCGGAGCGCAGCGAGAAGTGGCTGCCGCGCTATGGGGGCGTGATCTCGTCAGAGTGGCTGCTGCCCAAAGCACTGCAAATCCTGGAAGAAGCGCCTGATGTCTACACAAAAGCCGATCTGATCGTCGAAGGCGGCGACTGGGTCGCCTGGCAGCTCACCGGGCACTTTGTGCGCAATGCCTGTGCGGCGGGCTTCAAAGGCCTGTGGCATAAGGTAGAAGGGTATCCCTCAGAAGACTACCTGCGGGCGCTCAACCCGGACTTTGCCGACTTTTACAGCACCAGGGGCGCGGGCGAGATCGCCCCGCCGGGCGACATCGTCGGCACGCTGACGGCAGAATGGGCGGAGCGGCTGGGGCTGCGTCCCGACGTAAAGGTCGCCGTCGGCATCATTGACGCGCACGCCGGGGCCATCGGCGGGGGCGTCGCCGGGGACGGCATGATGTACATGGCGATGGGCACGTCCACCTGTCACATGCTGGTTGCCTCGCGCGAAGTCCATGCGGAGGGCATCAGCGGCGTGGTCGAGGACGGCATTCTGCCCGGCTGGTTCGGCTATGAAGCCGGACAGGTCGCGGTGGGCGATATCTTCAACTGGTATACGCAGCATGTCGGCCTCTCTCATGACGATCTCACGGCCAAAGCATCTACCCTGCGACCCGGTGAAAGCGGACTGCTGGCGCTGGACTGGTGGAACGGCTGCCGTACACCATTGGTGGACGCCGAACTGAGTGGTGTTGTGCTGGGCTATAACCTGCAAACGCCGCCGGAGGCAGTTTACCGCGCTCTGATCGAAGCGACGGCTTTCGGCACGCAGTTGATCGTGGAAGCATTCGCCGATGCCGGGCTGCCGACGCGGGTACTGCGGGCGGGCGGCGGCCTGACAAAAAACGATATGCTGCTGGGAATCTACGCCGATGTGACCGGGCTGCCCCTCGAAATCAGCGCAACGGAACATGCCAGCGCCCTGGGGGCGGCTATCCTGGGCGCGGTGGCGGGGGGGGCACATGCGACCATCACCGATGCCATCGGCGCGATGGTCCCGCCGCCAAGCCGCACCGTCAGGCCGCAGGAAGCGCACCAGCCCACCTACCAGGCGCTTTACGCCGAATACAGGCGGCTGGTTGATCTGTTCGGGCGTGATCCGGAGTCGCCGCTCAAGCGGCTGCGGGCTTTGCGCCCCTCATAAGTGATGAAGGAGAAGGAAGATGTGTGCCTATACATTACCGGAAGTGCCGGAACCCGAACCCGTCGGGCCAAATGAGGCGGTGCTCGTCGCCAGCGGCGACCTGCGGCTTTCCGCCAATCAGGTCTGCTGGCCTGCGCAAGAGGAGATGGAGCGGCGGATCATCGCCGCCTTCGCCGAGCAGGGCGTCACCGTCAAGCGCGGCCACCCCTACGATCCGGTCGAAAGGCACGGCTTCATTTCCAGCCAGCGCATGGGCATGGATGTCTTCAAGAACATCCACCCTGATGCGCCGCTGATCGTGGCCGAAGCCGTCTGGCAGTACAGCCACCACGTGCTGGCCGGGCTGCGCGACCACCGCGGGCCGATTCTGACCGTCGCCAACTGGAGCGGCCAGTGGCCAGGGCT
>JALSTC010000588.1 GCA_026983935.1 Ardenticatenia bacterium | reverse complement strand
CTGGATTTCGTTTTTACCGCCCAGGAAGATACGGTCCTGATCATCAATGCGCCGGATAAGCGCTGGTATTGCAGTGACGACGCGGATGGGTTCAACCCGGCGCTGGCATTCGCCCCGGCGGTAAGCGGGCAGTACGATATCTGGGTGGGCAGCCTCAACCAGAACAATACCCCCGTCGGTACACTGGCCATCAGTGAGGCGATTCCGGTATCAGGCAACCAGCCGCCGCCCGGTGGCCCTGGTGGACAACCGCCTGCCGGACCGGGTGGGCAGCCACCTGCTGGCCCCGGCGGGCAGCCGCCGCAGCAGCCGCCGGGAGGCGGTGCCACGCTGGACATTAGCCAGTCACCGAACTATGGCTCGGCTGACCTGCAGGCGGGTTTCACGCCTGACCCGCATACGGTGCAGATCACAAGCGGCGGTCCGGTAAGCATCGTGGATGCCGTGGGGAGCGTATGCCAGGGAGCGGCGCAGGGCTTTGCGACGAGCGCGCCGGACTACCGCGTGCAGTATACGGCAGGCGGCTTCAACGAACTGCGCTTCTTCTTCGTGGGCCAGGGCGACACGACCATGGTGATCAACGGCCCCGACGGACAGTGGTACTGCAACGACGACGCAGACGGCACGCTCAACCCGATGATCGTCTTCAGCGGGCCGCAGAGCGGACAGTATGACATCTGGGTGGGCAGCTACACGCAGGGCGAATTTGTGCCCGGCACGCTGTACATCACCGAGACGGCCATCGGGCCGGGCAGTGTGGCAGGTGGCCCGGGAGGCCAGCCGCCGCAGCAGCCGCCACAGCAGCCGCCGGGAGGCCAGCCGCCACAGCAGCCACCGGGTGGCCAGCCGCCGCAGCAGCCGCCGGTAGCCGGTGGCACACTGGACCCCAGCCAGCCGCCCAACTTCGGCTCCGTCAGCCTGCAATCGGGCTTCACACCTGACCCGCACACGGTGCAGATTACAAGCGGCGGCCCTGTGGTCATCCCGGACGCCGTGGGGAGCGTGTGCCAGGGGGCACCAAGCGGCTTTGCAGCGAGCGCGCCGGACTACCGCGTGCAGTACACGGCGGGCGGTGGTTTCAACGAACTGCGCTTCTTCTTCGTGGGCCAGGGCGACACGACGATGGTGATCAACGGCCCCAATGGACAATGGTACTGCAACGACGACGCGGACGGCACGCTCAACCCGATGATCATCTTCAACAACCCGCAGAGTGGGCAGTACGACATCTGGGTGGGCAGCTTCAACCCGGGCGAATTTGTGCCCGGCACGCTGTACATCACCGAGACGGCCATCGGGCCGGGCAACTTCTAGCCCGACAGGACGGCTGTCCGCTGGTAGACGGCAGTATGCAAAACGGCCAGGGTCAGGCGCGACCCTGGCCGTTTTCATGGCGCAGAGGATACGGCGTAGGCCCGCACGGGGAAGGCCGCCGCGCCCACCGCTTTGACCGGGGCCGCATGGAAGATGAACGGCTGGCCGATGAGCACTTCCAGCCCGGTCAGGTTTTCCACGATCAGGATGCGGTTGTAGAGCAGTGTGGTGTGCACCGGGCGGGTGGGGTTGGACTGGTCATCGGCGGCCAGGTAATCCACGCCGCACAGCTTTGCACCTCCGGCCCGCAGCCGCTCCGCCACCGCGCCGGTCAGGAAAGGATAGGCGGCGTAGGTTTCCGGGTCGTGCCAGTAGGCGCTCCAGCCGGTGCAGAAAAGCACGGCCTTCCCGGTCACGTCCACGCCGTCCAGCACGGAAGGGGGGATCGGCTGCCGCGGCTGAAGGGGACGGCAGTCCACGCAGACGCCCGGCAGGACGCAGTCTTCCAGCGCGATCGTGTGGATGGCCGGGCCGTCCGGATCGAAGTGGTAGGGCGAGTCCAGATAGGTGCTCATGCTGGTGATGAAGCTCGCCCGGCTGACTTCGCAGGAGCAGCCCACGTAGCGGCCAGAAGCAGCCGCTTCCGCGTGGCTCATGTATGGGGTGATTTCCGGGCCGGGGATGGCCGGGCTGAAGCGCGGGATGTCCGGGCCAAGCTCATGGGAGAGATCGATCAGGTGCATGGGGGCAGCCTCCGGTCTGGTGGTATGATGGCGTGCGTGGGCGCTTTCAATTTTGCGGT
>JALSTC010000587.1 GCA_026983935.1 Ardenticatenia bacterium | reverse complement strand
GCCAGCAGGTCATGCTGGCGCAGCATCCCAAACATCCCTTGGGCAAATGCATGGCCAGTGTGCGGTTGCTGGCCTGGATATTGGTATTCAAATATGCCGATACCCTGCCACTGTACCGCGAGAAGGGCGTTCTCAAACGTCATGGCGGGCAAGTCAGCCGTACCATCCTGGCCCACTGGGTCATCTGGCTTGATCACGTCTTCTAGCCCTTGATTGGCCGCCCGAGGGATCACCAGATGACGGCGGATTACCTGCCTCCTCTGTCAGGATAGTTATGTGTGCCGCAGCAATGCGGATCGGTTGACAGGGAGCCGACCGTGCAGCATGAGAAGCTGCTGAAGTGATGGAGGAACCGACCCTCCGGAGTCTGCCTGCAGGGGCTGGCTTCAAACCGTCCTCGAGCGGCATTGGCTGAAGACCGTTGTCGTGAGCGTCGGGGAAGAAGGCGTATCCATGTGGTGCGTCAGGTATGAATCGAGAAGGCGAGTACAAGCGAACCATCGTCAAGGTGCCGAAACTGACAGATGACATCAAAACCAGGGGCCACAACTATCCCCGGGATAAGCCCATCGGAAACCTGCTTACTGGGTGGGTGGTGTCCGGCATACGACCGCATGGATGCAGGAGGTAGAGCAGCGCAGGAGCAGTTGCCGAGAGATGGCGCAAGCTCAATTCGGGCGCTTCAGCGGGACTGCGGGAACTCGGGACCGTGATGTAAAGGGAGAATGTCAAGTGAAGAAAAGCGAGACACAGAGCACCAAAGCACGGGCCGAGGGCGAACCGACTCGCAGTAGTGATGAAGCGCCTGTAATGGGCGCGGAGCGAAGGGGTCGGGTTGCTTCAGCCGATTTGCTGGCCAACTCTTGATAGAGGATGAACCGGTAACATCGGCAAAACCCTTTGATATTCCGAAGCGCTTGGTGCGGGAAGCCTATAAGCGCGTAAAGGCCAATCGAGGAGCGGCCGGGGTTGATGGGGGATCGATCGAGGCATTCGATCAGAATCTGAGCAGGAACCTCTACCGGGTCTGGAATCGGATGTCATCGGGGCGCTACTTTCCCCCGGCGGTCAAAGCCGTGCCGATTCCGAAGAAATCGGGAGGAGAGCGGATACTTGGCGTACCGACGGTCAGCGATTGAATTGCGCAAACCGTTGTGATCCTGGTGCTGGAACCAGTACTGGAGTCGGTTTTTCATGACGACTCCTATGGGTACCGCCCCGGGAGATCGGCACACGATGCCCTTGCCGTCACGCGCAAGCGCTGCTGGGCACGGGACTGGGTGCTGGAGTACGACATCCGCGGACTGTTCGACCACATTGATCATCGATTACTTCTCAAAGCACACACTGTCCAAGTTTGAACATCATATGCAGCATGCCGTCGCGCGACAGGCAGCCCTTTGACCTTTTGGTCCGATGGCGAATCGTCCCGAAGGTCGATTCGATCGGATGACTCGTCCGTATGCTCTGCCAATGCTGGGCCGGAAAAGGATAGAAAGCCATCAGTTCCTTCCGGTCCTTGTGCAGGCAGATTGCGGCCTTCGGATACTTTGGCTCATACGTTCTGATAAACAGGTCAAAAGCCTTCTCCGCACCCGCCTGGATCTCTGCCTGCCAGATCTCATGCAGCACCTGTTTCGCTTCCGGCTGCGCCGACCTCGGCGGGCAGTTCAGCACATTCATCGTCTTGTGCATCCAGCCGCGTTGCTGACGAGTGTCCGGATACACCTCTTCCAGCTCTGCGTAGACTCCCACACGCCATCTTCTATCGCCAGAAAATGTTTCTCACCTTGCGTATTCACGCCGATCACGACCAAGGCACTCAGCTTCGCCTGCTCGGTCCTCAGGCCGCTATAGACACCGTCGGCCCACACATATACCCAACGACCCTTGTCCAGACGATCCCAGCACCAGTCCCGGTACTCCTGCGCCCAGACCTGCTTCAGCCGGGATACCGTGCTGGCGGACAGACCCTGCGCATCCGACCCCACCCGTACTTTCAGCGCCTCGCCCATCTCCCCACGGGAGATGCACTTCAGATACAGCCAGGGTAGTACCGCCTCCAATGATTTTGTCTTCCTCACATAGGACGGTACCAGGGCCGAGCGAAAGGTCACCGGCTCTCCGGTAT
>JALSTC010000586.1 GCA_026983935.1 Ardenticatenia bacterium | reverse complement strand
CAACGGCCCATTCCATCAGCGGGAGGAAGCGCCGCCCTTTCTCGCCGTAGTACGCCGCGCCGTAATACTGCCCCATGGCCGCATCCTCCGGCGGGCAGGCCGTCCGGGCCAGCCCACAGTTGGCGCATCGGACGACACGGAACACTTCCCCGGAGAGGTAGTCCGGATTGTCAAACAGCGGAAACACCGCCAGCGCCCCGCAGCGATCGCAGGGTGTACGACAGGGTGCGGGTTCGGGGGGAAAAGTCATCTCTGCTCCTGCTGCGGGCCATTGTTCGGCATGTCAACCTGAAGCCGCTGCCCGGCTTCCGATAGAATATGCGCTCTACGCAGCCCCCAGACATGGAGGCGGTAGGCCAGCGCCGCGCCGAGTACACCAAAGCCGTACTTCACGCTGCGCCGGAAATTGATCGAGGACGATTCTGCCATATAGCGCGTCGGGCAGGAAATCTCGCCGATGTTAAAGCCAAAGTACGCCGCCTGCACAATAATCTGGTTGTCAAAGGCAAAATCGTCCGTATTTTCATGCAGCGGCAGCGTGAGCAGCACGTCACGGGAAAAGGCACGATAGCCCGTGTGATACTCCGAGAGACGAATCCCCAGCAGGATGTTTTCGATGGCGGTCAGGATACGGTTGGCAATGTACTTCCAGAGCGGCATCCCGCCGGAGATGGCCGTCTTGCCCAGAATGCGGGAGGCCAGCACCATATCGTACTCGCCGGAGGCCACCATCCAGGCGATGGCTCCGCACAGTCTGGGCGAGTACTGGTAGTCCGGATGCACCATGACCACGATATCCGCGCCGTGCTGCAGGGCAACGGTGTAGCAGGTCTTCTGATTACCGCCGTAGCCCGTGTTCTTTTCATGGCGGATAACCGTTTTGATGCCGAGCTGCGCGGCAAGCTCAGCGGTGCGGTCGGCGCTGTAATCGTCCACCAGGATCACTTCGTCAATGATCTCATGAGGCAGTTCGTTGTAGGTACGGGTGAGCGTCTGCTCCGCATTATAGGCGGGCATGACGACAATCAGCTTCTTGCCATTGATCATCGGGCAACCTCGTTACAATGTCTCGCCAGTCTCTGCCACGCGAAATACCCGGAGTTCTGACAGATGGCCGGGGCGGGTGAAGGTAACCTGCTCTTCCAGATCAGCGGTGATTCCCGCCAAACTTGTGAAAGGGGTGTGTTCATAAACGATCCACAGCGGCCTGCCCGACCGAACCAACTCGTCAATCCGTGCAACAACAGTCGGTTGGTGGGAGCCATCCAGACGCAGCGCCGGGCACTCAACCTGAATGGGCGACTCCACACGTATATAGTAGTCCAATGCGGCACAGTTCGGTAATATCCCCATAACTACGGCGGCGCTGTCCTCCTCTGCCTGAGAAGCCAGGTACTCCGCGACGTCCTGCAAAGCAAATCCTGCTGCGTCCGATTCGATGTACTCCAATCTGTCCAATGGAGGCAAATCCAGTTCGGAGGGGTTTTGCAGGTACTGCGCTTGAAACGGCAGAGCAAACAGCCCGCTCCATAACAGAGTCAGCAAAACAACCCCACCCCGCCAGACACGCCGCCTCCTGCCAGAGATGACGATGCCAGACGCAGCGACCACAGCTAACAGCAGCAGTGGCACATGAAAATGGAAGTACCGGGCGCTTATCTTTTCGCCGAAGACCAGCAGCCCACCCAGCGGGATCAAGGTGATTCCCAGCAAAAACAGCATCGCACGCCGTGACCACCAGAGCGCCAGAAGCCCCACCGCGATTCCCACCAGGATGAAAGGCAGCGAGAAATACGCAGCATCCACCGCCCACATGATGCCCAGATTGCGCCAAAGAGCCTCCGCGCCAATGACTTCGGAAGCACCTACAACTGTAGTAGCCGTTGCAAAATAGTCAATTCCCCGCCACCGCAGAACGCCGTAAAGGGGCAGCCATGTGGCGGCAAACACGCCATAACTGAGCGCCACACCCTTGAAGCGCTGTCCCCAGCCTGCCCCCGGCATAAGCAGGATATACGCCAGAAGCGGGATGACAAGCAGCGCAATGCCCGTAGCCTTCGTCAGCACAGCCATGAACAGGGCTACACCACACAGGACGGCGTCCGATGAATGCTTCCGCGTCACAAAGCGCACGGC
>JALSTC010000585.1 GCA_026983935.1 Ardenticatenia bacterium | reverse complement strand
ATTTTCCGCGTTGGCCTCAAAAAACGGCTCCCAGTTGAGCGCCTTCGCCAGCAGGCCGGTCAAACTGCTTTTGCCCACACCAATGTTCCCCGCAATAGCGACGAATCGCTTTCTGCTGTTTTCTGTGCCGGGCGCTGCGTTTTTCGTCATGTATAACCCCTATCGTGTAAAGGTGTCCAGAGTCAGCCATTCCTCGCCTTCAATGGTGGGGAAGACTGTGCCATCGTCCCAGGTGTAGACCTTGACCCCGACTGTGTAGCGGCCCGGCGGCAGCGTGTCGAAGCTGAGGAAGCGCGGGTCATAGACGGCCTCGCCCGGCTGCCAGGATGTGGTCGGGCGGCTGTCGTGGAAGGGGTACGAGTCATCCTGGGCAGTCAGTTGGCCGGAGGCGTCGAGCACAAAGGCGGAGACGGTGTAATCGGTGGTGAGCGCCTCCGGTGCTGACCAGAGGAGATCGACCCGCCCTGCATCTGGATAGACGGTGGCACTGCGCAGGATCATGCCGGAGGTGAAGGCGGCCACAGGCTCCTCCGGCAGCCGGTCATAGCGGTAGACATTGAAGTCGGTGCCGTCATGATAAGTCGTTATTGCTGCCGTTCGCTGGTAGCCCAGCGATTCGATCTGATCGATGGTGTAGCTCTCTGATCCCCAATGTACCAGCCACACGGTCGGATGTTCGGCATAAAGGGCCAGCAGTTCCCCATTGTACACTTCGGATGTCGCTTCGTCCCGCCACTGACGCAGTGAACGGTGCATGACACTGGATGGCAGCCAGTGATCAAGATAGTAATCCAGCGCGTAATCGCTCGTCCAGACCTCCATGAGCACCACGTCGCCGGGATGCACATACTGCACGACGTCCTCAGCGATACGGTTCCAGGGAATTTTGAAGCGGTAGTAGTCCACGGTCGTCAGGCCGTAGGTCAGAATCACGCCTACCAGAAACATGCGCTCCATACGCCGGATGTTGCCCAGCCCGCTGGCGATCAGCAGTGCGATGGCGGGGGCGATCAATGAGATGCGGCGCTCTGAAAGCAGGGGCAGCCACAGATTGCCGACGAATGTGACAGCCAGTGGCAGAATCAGCCACCACAGCAGCAGCACGCTGGCGTCCAGCGGCTGCCATAGAATGCGCAGCCGATTCCCCCGCGAGCGTACGACAATCAGACCCAACACTGCAAGGGCCAACATGAAGGCCCACTGTCCGCCAAAGTAGCGGGTTGTCAGACCGAACAGGACGTGCCAGTTTGATGGAATCCCCCCGATCACGTAGCTTGGATTGAGCAACTGCTGCAGGGCTACGGTCAATCCCCAGGGGAGAAAGGCCAGCACACTGATCCCTATCATGCCGAATGCCGCCAGCCGTTTTCGCCCCCGCAGTGCCGTCAGTGTGTGAATGGTTTCGACAACAACGATTAACGCGCCGAGGTAATGAGTGTAAAACAGGGCAATGTTGGTGAGTGTCCATACAGTGGCGCAAATTCGCGTGCCCCGGCGCAGCCAGCGCAGGTAGGCCAGCATGCTCAATTCCACCAGTAATGTGCGCAGCGTATACATGCGGGCTTCCTGCGCCAGGAAGATTTCCACGTCGGCCATCGCCAGCAGCAGCATGGTCAGCACGGCGATCCGGGCGGCTGCCGGGGTCCGGGGGCGGAAGCGGGCGATTTCCTGGGCCAGCGGGTATATCAGTGCCACATCGAGCATGCCGATCAGCACTGAGAAATAGCGCATGGCCAGCACCGAATCGCCCGCCACCATGATCCAGCCGCGCATCAGCAAGAAGAAGAGCGGCGGGTGTGCGTCCCCGGCAATGGCGGACAGCATGTCTGCCTCTGTAACAGCATGGTATGTGAATCCTTCATCCAGCCAGAAGCTTTGCTGGAGGATATTTACGATACGCAGCGCAGCAGCCAGCAGCAGAATCATCGTCAGGATAAGGAGGACGCCCTTTTTCTGGCTTCTCGCCTGCCTGTCGGGTTGTGTTGCCGCGATCATGCTCACTCTACCACTCTACCGCTCGATTTGTGCAATAGTGACCCATTCCTCGCCTTCAATGGTGGGGAAGACTGTGCCATCGTCCCAGGTGTAGACCTTGACCCCGACTGTGTAGCGGCCCGGCGGCAGCGTGTCGAAGCT
>JALSTC010000584.1 GCA_026983935.1 Ardenticatenia bacterium | reverse complement strand
ATGGTGCTCCGCCACTGAACGGGCAATGAACAGCCCCAGTCCCATCCCGGCCGTTGTGCCAGATCGCTGCGCCCCCACACGGACGAACGATCGGTTTAACTCGGCAAGATCGTCCGGGTCAATGCCGGGGCCAGAATCTATAACCTGAAACAAGACATAAGACTCAGGCTGGCCCTTTTCGTATTCCAACCGAACTGTCACCTGCCCACCGGCCTGAGTGTAGGTGAGCGCGTTGTCAACAAGTTCATAGCAGGCCAACGACAGCCAGCTTTCATCACCATAGACGGGCGGCAGGGCCGTCGGAGGAGGCAAAATAGACAGGGTGATATGGCTTTTCTCCGCAGCCCCGGAAAACCGGACACGGACATTCTCCAACAGCGACTCGAAGGTGACCCGTCCAGATGTATCAACTGCGCCATGATCCGTCAGGCGTGTGGCACTCAATATCTTTTCCATTAACTGCGCCAGTCGTGCCGTCTGCTGCTCCAGCGCCTCCATAGACCGCTGCCCGGCATCAGAGAGATCGGTCACCCTGCGTAACAGATGGAGATGGAGCTGTAATGTCGTGAGAGGCGTGCGCAGTTCATGGGAGACCAGCGTCATAAACTGTCCCTTCATCCGCTCCAGAGCGCGATCCGCGCCGATGTCCCGCAAACTGGCGATAAACCCCTTGACACCGCCATTGCTTTCGCGATAGGGCGCAGCAGATATTTCCACCTCCACGGCGTAGCCATTGCGATGCCGCATCACGAGGTCACCCCGCCAGGAATGGCCATCACACACAGCCGCCAGCAATCCCTTAAGGTCTTCAGGCGGCGCGGTAGCATGAAGAAAATCCGCGAGCGGACGCCCCAGCACCTTGTGTTCCGGCCACCCCAGCAGAGAGATAAAGGCCCGGTTAGCATAGGTTACATAGCCATCCAGATCGGCCATAAGTACACCATCATCAATGCTGCGAAGGATCGTTTCTGTGCGCTCCTGCTCGATCTGAACCTCTGCTGTCCTGGCGCGGACTTCCTCCTGCAGATATTGGGCATGGTCCTGTACCTGCTCAAAGAGGCGAGCGTTCTCAACGGCGATGGAGACCTGCGCCGCCAGGGCTTCCAGAATAGGTTCATGGTGGGGGCCATAAAAATCAGGTTCCGTATGATCAAGGCAGAGAATGCCCGCCAGTTCGCCGCGCAGCAAAATCGGTGCTCCGGCCCACGATCTGAGCCAGGAAAATCCCTGTATAGGGAACCAGCCATCATATGACTGCACATCGGGGACAATGAGTGTTCGCCCCGTCCTGTTGATTTCCATCAAAACAGACAGCTCCGCAGGAGTCCAGGCGAGTTGCTCGATCTGGCTGGCAACGCCCAGTTCTTCGTAACCAAAGCCCATCCACAACCGATAAACACCGTCCTCATCCGGCAGCCAGATTCCCGCCGCATCGTACGGCAGCACCCGTCCTACCTGCTCCAGAATCCGCCGCAGCAGTTCCTCCTGCCGGGTGGCCCCGGTCAATGCAATACCAATATCACGCAGCGTCTCCGCGATCTCCCGCTGGCGCTGCTCAGACTGATACAGGCGCGCATTTTCCAGTGCCACGCCCGCCTGCCTGGCCAGCAGGTTGACCAGCACCTCATCCTGCTCGTTAAACGCGCCGATCTGCTTCCCCTCCACTGAGAGCGTCCCCCAGACACTGCTCCCGGTTATCAACGGTGCTACCAGCAGGGAACGAAACGGTGGCGGCTTCACGCCAGGAACGAAGCGAGGGTCTGCATGTATGTCGGGGACATTGATCAGGCGGCGTTCGGCGATGGCATGCCCGGCAATGCCTACTCCCGGCCGAAAAGCCACTTTCTCCGGCGTTTCCGAGGCCGACGCTGAAGCAAAGAAAGTCTCCATCATCTCACGGCTTTGATCCAGAAGCTGGATCGTCACAGCGACCGATTCTGGGAAAACCTGCTCCGCGGCCTTCACCAGACGCTGAAGGATTTCATCCACATCCAGCGCACTGGTGATCGCAATAGCCGTATTACTCAAGACCAGCATCGCCTGATTATACTGCCGCAGGGACTGCTCTTTTCTCTGCAAATCACGTGTCCGTTCCTCAACGACATGCTGCAGGCCACGCTGACGCCCTAAAAAGAACAGT
>JALSTC010000583.1 GCA_026983935.1 Ardenticatenia bacterium | reverse complement strand
TGGAAGACCTGCGCGTGAGCAGCATGGTGCGCAACCACCACCTGAGCAAGAGCATTCTGGATGCGGGCTGGTCTACCTTTCGCAGCTACCTCACATACAAGGCTGAAAGTGCCGGTCGTGAGGTTGCTTTCGTAGACCCCGCCTACACATCTAGAAGCTGCTCTGCTTGCGGCGCGATGTTTCAAGACTTCGACCTTTCGACCCGGTGGGTCACCTGCGATTGTGGTCTGTCGCTCGACCGAGACCATAATGCCGCGTTAAACATTTTGCGTCGAGCCGGGTGGGACACACCCGTGCCGGATAACGTAGCCCCGCTGTTCGCCCCTCCTGGGGGCGGGCAAGGGCAAGCGTCCGTCAGAAGCCCCCGCCTTTAGGCGTGGGGAGTGTCACCAGCCTCGCGCTGTCTCTTCGATGAGCTGATCAACGACGGCTGTGAGCGCTTCCTGGCTGGTTGCGCCTTCTCCCAGTGCCTTGCGGTAGGTGAGCAACTGCCGATCGGCGCTGGTGCCCTTATCCAGTATGGTATTGACGTATTCCACGTCCTGGCGCGTGCCCAGCTCGTCTACAACGTCATCAATGAACTCCAGCAGTTCCTGGACCAGGAAGCGCATGGGCACTTCTTCCACGATGCCGAAGTCAATCAGTTTGCCATCGATACCATAGCGCACGGCCCGCCATTTGTTCTCCTCGATCAGTTTGCCGCGATAGATCCGCCAGCTTTGATTCTGATTGCGCAGCTTGAGCAGTTTGGCGGCGATAGACTGGGCCAGGGCAGCGATGCAGATGGCCTCATCAACTGTTGTGCACATGTCGGCGATGCGAATCTCCAGCGTGCCGAGGCTGGGTTGTGGCCGGGCATCCCACCAGATTTTGGTGAAGTCTACACTGTCCGGGTCTTTGCCTTTGCCCAATGACCCGACCTTGCCCAGAATGCGCACAAATTGATCATATTCGGCATAGGACCCAAAAATAGGGGGGATGCCTGTGCGCGGCAGGTTTTCGAAGACAATGCTGCGGTAGCTTTTCAGGCCGGTGTCCCGTCCATGCCAGAAGGGGGAGCTGGTGCTCAACGCCAGAATATGAGGTAGGAAGTAGCGCATCTGGTTCTCGATGTCTATCAGCAGTTCAAACGCCTCCGGCGTTTTGCCAAATCCCAGATGAACGTGCATGCCAAAGATGAGCAGCCGCCGTCCGACTTCCTGCATGTCCTGTTCGAGGTCTTTATAGCGTTCACCTTCGCTGATCATCTGATCTGTCCAGCGAGAGAATGGGTGCGTGGAGGCGGCGGCAATGACCCGACCATATTCCGCTGCGACGTTGCACACCGTGCGGCGCAGCCGGATGATTTCCTGCCGTGCTTCCTTGATGTCGCGGCATATCTGGCTGCCAACTTCGATCTGGGATTGCATGAATTCTTGTTTGAGCTGATCGCCGAGCACCACACGTCCGCGATTCATGAGCTGCTGCACATAAGAAGTGAGACCGCGCGTCTCCGGGTCAATAATCTGGTACTCTTCTTCTATGCCGATAGTAAGCGGAGCGTGAATCATGGTGGCGCTTCCTTAGAAATATTTGGTGGTCAAAGACAATAAGCTGCTTTGGAGGTGCCTTGTTATAAACATATACGAGCATGGCTTTTATGACAATGCCACTCCCTTCGGTAAGATATACAGCTTTTGGCAGCTTTTTTTGGGCGTATTGAACAGCCTGAGGTTTTGCGGCTTCGATTCTGGCGGTTCTGTGATAGAATCGGGCGGCCTGCTCTAGTATATGAAGGATGAATGTTGAGGTGCAGGATTGACGACTGATGGTTCCGCGAATGTATCCGATCCGGGGCTGGCCTACGATGTAGGGGCGATGCAGCGGATGCCGGTGGATGTTGAACATCTGGGCGTGCGGCTGGGGGTGCCGCTGGCTGCGGCTGCGGCGCTGCTGCTGGCTTTCTGGGGTGGGCCGCGCCTGCTGGATGCCCTGGGGCTGACGTCCTCGCAGGTGGGGCTGTGTTTGTTCCCGCTGGTGATTGGGGCGGCAGTTGCGGCGGCGTTTCTCTCAGATAGATTGATCAAGCGATTCTGGCCGAGCGCCAGGGTGCTGCTGCTGGATGACCGCCATCTGATCCTGGAAGATCACGGGCGGCCAGAAGC
>JALSTC010000582.1 GCA_026983935.1 Ardenticatenia bacterium | reverse complement strand
CCTGATCGCGATCTCGTATGCCATTTCGTTCTACATCGCGGCGGGGGTGCAGATTCTGCTCGCGGGATTTATCCTGCTGGCCATCCAGGAGACGCTGCCCACAGCCCCCACTGCCGGTTCAGAAGAAAAACAGTCACGCGGCGGCTACGGCCCGCTGCTGCGCGACCGTCCTTTTCTGTCATTGTGGGGCGTCTATCTGCTGATCGAGGTTGCGTCTTCAATCGTCTTTGTGCTGCTGGCCGTCTACGTCAAAGAACAGTATGCCATCCCGGAAAGTGAATACGGCTTCATCCTGGGCACGAACGCCACCATGGTTGTACTTTTCCAGTACGCCGTCACCCGTCTGACGCGCCGTCATGCGCCGCTGCCGGTGATGGCGCTGAGCGGATTATTCTACGCCATGGGGATGGTGAGCTTCGCGCTGGGCCGGAGTTTTCTGGCCTTCTGGGTGGGCATGGTGATCATGACGGTGGGCGAACTGATGCTCGCCCCCACGGCCACAGCGCTGGTGGCAAACCTGGCCCCGCCGGACATGCGCGGGCGCTACATGGGCGTTTACGGCCTGTCATTCCGCGTGGGATCGGGAATCGGGCCGGTGATCGGCGGCTTTCTGAGCGACACACTGGCCCCTGCCGCGCCGTGGTACTTTGGCATGACGGCCTGCCTGCTGGCAGCGGGCGGCTTCCTCCTGATGGCCCGCTCCCACATTTTTCGCCCGGCGGAGGCCGTGCCCACCACCGCCAACCGCACCTGACATGCCGCCGATCGGCAGCAATCAGGTATGCACGGCCTCCCGCACTGCCGCCAGCAGCCGCCCGCCGGCCACCAGCCGCCGCACATTTTCGATATGCGGGGAGAGCACCTGGTCATGCTCCCAGAAGGGGACGGCCTGGCGAATCAGATCGTAAGCTGCACGTGTGCCCTGCCCCATACGGGCATCTGGAGGCAGCACACGCCGCCGGAAGTCTATACCCTGCGCCGCACAGAGCAGTTCCAGCGCCACTACCGTCTCCGTGTTGATCAGCACCTCGTGCGCCTGCCGCGTGGAAGTCGCCCCCATGCTGACGTGATCTTCCACGTCCGCCGAAGTCGAAACATTATCCACCACCGCCGGATGCGCCAGCACCTTATTTTCGCTCACCAGCGCCGCCGCCGTGTACTGCGCCAGCATCAGGCCGTTCTCCAGACCGCCGTGCTCGGTCAGAAAGAGCGGCAGCGCACCATCGTGCTTCGATGGATCAACCAGCCGCGCCTGCCGCCGTTCGCTGATGCTGCCAAGATCGGTCAGCGCCATAGCCAGGTAATCCATAGCCATCGCCACCGGCTCACCGTGAAAATTGCCGCCGCTGATGATCTCGGCATCGCCGCGCTCATCCACGAAGACAAGGGGGTTGTCAGTGGCCGAGTTGAGTTCGATGTCCAGCACCCAGCGAGCATAGGCCACCGCGTCCCGCACCGCGCCGTGCACCTGCGGCATGCAGCGCAGCGAGTAGGCATCCTGAATGTCGGTCGGATCATGGGGTCGCAGGAACGTGCTGCCCTGCAAAAGCGCCCGCAGATGCGCCGCCGCATCAATGGCACGCGGATGGGGACGCACACCCACCAGCCGCGCATCAAATGCGGCGGGCGTGCCGCGCAGCGCCTCCAGCGACATGGCTCCGGCCACATCTGCCATGCAGACCAGATTCTCAGCGCGGTAAGTGGTCAGCGCACCGAGGGCGGTCATCATGGCCGTGCCGTTGATCAGCGCGACGCCTTCCTTCGCCAGCAGCTTCACCGGTTCAATGCCCGCCCGCCGCAGGGCCTCCCCACCGGGCAGCCGCTCGCCTTCATAGACCGCCTCGCCTTCGCCGATCAGCACCAGCGCCAGATGGGCCAGGGGAGCCAGATCACCGCTGGCTCCCAGCGATCCCTGCAGCGGCACAACCGGATACACGCGCCTGCGCAGCAGCTCCAGCAGCCGATCGATCACCAGCGGGCGCACGCCGGAATAGCCCTTCGCCAGCGTATTGGCCCGGACAAGCAGCATGGCCCGGATGGTGGTCTCATCGGCCAGCGGCCCGACACCTGCCGCATGGCTGCGCAGCAGATTGACCTGCAGTTCGGCGGTCTGCTGCGGCGCGATCAGTTTCTTTTTGAATGCACCAAAGCCGGTAGTCACACCATAGGCGATCTCTCCCCGCGCCACCAGCCGCAGCACGGCCTCATGGCAGGCCTGCACACGCTGACGGGCATCCTCGCCCAGCACGGCATCGGCCCCTTCCACCGCCACAGCCCACACATCGTCAATCTTCAGGTTGTCCCCGTTGAGGGTGATCATACTCATCGCCGCCTCGTTCGTATATGCATACATCCACGTGCCACAAGCGTAGCATGGCCCACGCCGGGCGTCCACCATCATCCGGGCTGACAGATCGCGGACACGCTGCTGACGAAGCCGCAACGTATGCTAGAATGGCGGCAGAAATTGTGCTGTGCAATCCAGGAGATGGCAAAAGCGATGAAATGTCCACGGTGCCAGCAGGAAATGGCATTGGAGCAGGTCAGCGGTCACCACTACTGCCCACACTGCGGCTACAGGGGAGAGAAAGACACACGGCAGCCCCCTGATCCCCTGTTCTTCAATGAAGTAAAAGCGCCGCCTATTCCCATTGAAGTGCCCGGTGGGCTGCCGACAAGCCGCCTGCCCACCGTGACGGACTACGAAGCCGTCAGAATGCGCTCGCGACTGGCCGACGCCATGGACGCGCTGGCCCGTCATGATCGCGCCCGCGCACGCCGCGCCCTCCTTCATGCGCTGGAAATCAGCGATGCCTATGCCGACGGCTGGCTGCAGCTCGCCGCGCTGGCCGAAAACGCCGGGGAACAGCGTCAATACCTGCTTAACGCACTGGCCGCCGAGCCGACAAATCCGCTGGCGATCCGGGCGCTGTACAGCCTGGACCATCGCCACGAAGCAGATGATGTCGGCAGGGGCATCCCCGGCCTGGAACCGGGCCAGATGACCGGTGAGCGGCTGGTCTGCCCGCAGTGCGGCGGCCACCTGACCTATGACGTTCAGACAAAGGAAGTGCTTTGCCGATTCTGCGGATATCGCGTGCTGGATGCCGACGATCTGCCCCGGCAGGATCATCGCTCGATGGTTATGGTGGATACACTGAAGCGCAAGGGCCAGGCAGCCAAATGGGACATCGGCGGACGCTGGCTGCGCTGCAAGGAATGCGGCGGCATTACGACATTGTCGCGCCACACGATGACCGGCACCTGCCGCTTCTGCGGGTCGCGCTATGTCCTTCAGGAAAACGTAAACATCTCCTTCGAGCAGCCCGATGTGATTGTGCCCTTCACCCTGGACGAGTCACAGGCCTATGAAGCGATCAAACGCAAACTGCACAGCGGCATCCGCGCCATCACACGCTACTTCACCGACGCCATCACGCGGATTGACCTGCAGGGCCTTTACCTGCCCTGCTGGGTGTTCGACGCCGACATGAATGTACACTGGTCATGGAGCAACGCGCCCGATCACGGCGACTACCCCATCCTGCTGAACACTATCATCTTCCCGGCGATCAGCCATATGCCGCGCAAGCCGCTGGAAAAGCTGGAGCCGTTCACACTCCAGGGAGGGGTGGACTACGATCCGCGGCTGCTGGCACGCTATCCCGCCGGGCTGTATGACATTACCGCCGTGCGGGCCTCGGTGGACATCCGCTCCCGTCTGGTGCGCGATGCCGAACGCCGCGCCCGGGTCAGCCTGAGCATTCGCAAGCCTGCCGGGTACGGCGCGGATGATGACGCCGGAACGCTGCGTCTGAACGCGAGCACGCGCTTCCTGACCTACCAGCTCATCCTGCTGCCGGTGTGGATGGCTCACCTGACCGAAGAGGGCGGCGACAGCCGCCATGCGCTGGTCAACGGCCAGAGCGGCGAAGTTGTGTTCTATCGGGCATCACAGACTACACGAAATAGTTCTGGCAGGCATCCTCGATAAGCTCCGGTGTGAGCTGGCGCGGCCTGCTCTCATATTCGCACAACGCCACAACGATATTCAGGAGATCGCGCGGATGGACGGCCTGCATCTCATACCCGCGCCTGCGATACCACTCCCCGATCAGGTAGACGAACGATTCCCGGTCAAAGGGAATGTTCAGCCGCTCACACATCTGCATAAAAATCTGGTAGTACGTGCGCTCATCGGGCGCGTCAATCCGTACTTTCATCTGGATGCGCCTCAGGAACGCATCATCCACCAGATCGTTCGGGTCGAGGTTCGTGCTGAAGACCAGCATCTGACGAAAGGGAATCTCCATCGTCTGGCCCGTCTGCAGGCGCAGAAAATCAATCGCTGCCTCCAGCGGCACGATCCAGCGGTTCAACAACTGGGCCGGGCTGACCTGCTGCCGCCCGAAGTCGTCAATGAGCAGCATCCCGCCGTTGGCCTTCATCTGCAGCGGCGCTTCGTAGTACTTGGCCACCGGATCATAGCGCAGATCGAGCGCTGCCATTGTCAGTTCACCACCCGCCATGACGGCCGGGCGCTCGAACAGCGCCCAGCGTTTATCTACGCCAAGACTGCCCGTCGTCCCCTTATCGGCAGTACCAGGCACCAGACGGTGAATCAGGGGATCGTAGATCGTGATAATCTGGCCGCCCACCGTCACCGCGAACGGCAGCCAGATCGGACTTTCCGCGGCAATCAGGCGGGCGATCACCTGCGCCACCGTGGTCTTGCCGTTGCCAGGCGGCCCATAAAGGAACAGCGACTGACCGGTATTGATAGCCGGGCCGATCCGGCGGTGGAAGTTCTCCGGCAGCACAATATCACTCAGGGCTTGCTGCACCTGCTCCGGCGTCACTTTCTCACGACTCTGTGTCTGGAGCTCAATGGCAAGGTTATAACGCTCCAGCGAGACGGGGGCGGGGCCAAGATACTGGCTGCGCTCAAATGCATCCTTCGCCCGCTCGCGCCCGGCTTCACTGAGCGCATACACGTAGCTCATACGCCCCACTGCTCCCGCCGAGGCGACTTCGACAATATGCTCGTGCTGCATCTGCTGAAGCACATTATCCAACACGCGCCCGTGCACGCGGGTGATTTCTGCCGCCCGGCCCAGGCTGACATGCCCTTCACTGTAAAGCAGCCGCAGCAGCAGATCGGTCACAATGGCCACCGGAATCCCCAGGTCTTCCAGGGTTTCCGCAGCGGCAAGTACATCGTCTAAAGAAACTTCTTTTAACACCACGTCCCAAAATCCTCACTTACCCATTAGCAGGCCTCATAAACACGGATTATATTGGCAATATTACAATGGTTCTTCTCTTTGGGAAAACCACGACTCCAGCTCCCCTGTAAATCCAAACCATTTCCTCACACAAAACCTATGACACCATTACCGGGTCTTTCGCAGACGGAATCCATAGAAAATCGCCCGCGATCCCGGTAAAATAGTGGGCCATCGTTAAGCCGCACATACATGCCTACCCGGCAGGAGAAGACATGCGCTCACCTTACCAGCGCCCCCGCCGCCGTCGAATTGGCCTGCCACAACTGCTGCTGCTCAGCGTTGGGGTGATCCTGATCGTTCTGGGCTGGCAGCAGATCAGCCAGACGTCAGCCCCGCCGCCCCCGCCTACCATTCCTCCCGGCGTGACGCCAACCATGCCCCAGAGCCTGAGCAGCAGCGATGTGCTGCCTACACCCACCCCGGCCCCTCATGCGCCGGTGCGCACCATTACTTTCCCCGGTGCACGGCTGACCTCGCCCATCATCAACGCCGCCCGCACCCGCGAGAGCTGGGAAACGCGCTATCTGGGCGATTCGGTCGGCCATCTGGAAGGCACAGCCTGGATTGGCGAGCCAGGGGGGAACGTCGTCCTGGCCGGACACGTCGAATCTGCCTTCGGGACCCCCGGCCCTTTTGCCTATCTGTTTGAGGCGCAGATCGGTGACCAGATCATTCTGGGAGAGGACGGACGCGAGACAGTCTACGTGGTCACGGCCATTGAAGAAGCCGACCCTCAGGCAATGGAATATGTCGCCCAGGATGGTACACCGCGGCTGACTCTGATCACCTGCGACAACTGGGATTATGAAGCCCAACAGTATCAGAGCCGCCTGATCGTTGTCGCAGAGCCTCTGCCTGCAGAATGAGCAGGTGGTCCCTCCACGCCGTTGTTCTTCTTGTTAGCCCCGGACGTGTGCGCGGGGTATACTAAGAATATCTACTGTTGCACACTTCCAGACCCAAAAAGGAGTAATTCGGGGGATTTTATGAATTTTTCACATCCAATGTCCTTAATCAAGGTACACTGACTGCCAAATCTGCTAAATTAACGCAGCTTGTACTACATTCTCCAACGCTGCTTTGAATGTTTTTGTATTCAATTTATGACAGGAATAAAATCCTATGCCAAAAGTAAATACACTTCATCTGCTCAAGCACCCGACACTTTACGGGGTGCTGCTGCTCCTGCTGGCCCTATATCTGGCTCCGGCTCCCCAACTGATAAATGCTGATGCCGACCCCGCGCCGGAAGGGCTGACCAACGTTCGCTTCGATCAGAGCGGTGCCTACAGCCTGGTCGCTGCCGGGGATGGCATGGAATCCGATGCCACCGGAACAATCACCCTCAACGTGCCCGGCACGCCGGTCGCTGCCTATCTTTACTGGGCGGGTTTTGAAACCGGCACCGGTGACAACACGGTTGATCTATCGGTGGATGGCAGTCCAGTCGTCCCTATCACTGCAACCAGCACCTACTCTGAGCCCTGGTTCCAGACCAACACACGCTTCACCTATGTCGCAGATGTCACTGCACAGGTGCTGCAGGGCAACCACACATACACCGTCACCAACTTCAGCATTGCAAACGAAGATGGCGCGGGGCTGATCGTGGTCTACAACGATCCAGGCCAGAACAACCGTATCATCATCCGTGATGGACTGGATATCTTCTTCCCCTCAAACGCCAGTCCACAAAATCAGCATCACAGCGAGGCGTCTTCCTTCACGTTCACGGCAGCCGCGGCAGACCGCACGATGAGCTATATCATGTTTGCCACCGGTATCGGGGCCAATCCCAACCAGCCGGGTCCGGGAGAACGTACACATACGCTTTGGGAGGAAACCGGCACAGGCGCGCCACCCGCCCGCCTCTTTGACGTTTCACCCTTAGGCCCACCGCTGAGCAACCTGTCACCGGACGCCACAAAAATTACAGGGCCTGACACCGGCGTGCCAGACCCGGCCAACCCAAGCCCATTTTTCGATTCCGATGGTGACGAGTGGGACACCTACAGAAACACACTGAATATCCCCGCCAACGATGAGTATGCCGTTTTTCAAATACAGACGTTCCTGTACCAGGCAGGCGGCCCCAGCCAGGGAGCCAGCGGCGCGTGGTTCATGCTCGCCGCCAGTATTCCGCTGGCCGTCCAGCCGCCGACAGCAACCCCGACCCCTACACCCACCAATACACCGGCAGGCGTACCAACGTCCACGCCCACGCCCATACCTACAGCGGTCGGCGGCGCCGGTGGCGGCACCGGTGGCGGCAGCGGCGTCTCACAGCCAGCCAGCGGCGGGCAGCAAACCTGCCCCTTCCTTCCCGACCTCACACTGGTCGGCGACCCGCCGACAGTCATCCCCGGCGGGACGGTGGAATGGACCCTCACGGCCCGCAACACCGGCGGCGATACGCTCAACGGTGTGGTGATCTCCGCTGCACTCGACGGCAGCCTGTTCGCCAGCATATCCGACCCGGCGGCCAGCCGCAGCATCCCCGGGAGCACCGTCAGCGGGCTGAACGTCACCTTTGATGTCGGGCAGATGGCCCCCTTCGAAACGCTGGTGCTCACCTTCAAAGGGGCAACACTTCCCGGGGCAGCCAATCCGGGCACTGCCAACAGCGCTACGATCAGCGTCAGCGGATGCCCGCCGCAATCCCGGACGGCGTCCATCGGCGTAATCACAACCCTGCCCAATACAGGCTACCCACCCGGCGAACAGGGGGCCATACTCCTCGGACTTCTGGCCCTGGGGCTGGGCGTCGGTCTGGTGACGCTGGGGGTGATCGGTATCAGGAGGCGCCGATCCGCCTGATCATCGGGCAGTGTGCGCCACGATAAATACAAGCGCAGGCCTCCCTGTTACAGCGGAGGCCTGCTTGATTCTACACCACACCATCAATAAAAAGACTCCCACTTCATGCAGTGAGAGCGGCTGATCTGGTGAGCGCGGAGGGACTCGAACCCCCAACCAAAGGCTTAAAAGGCCCCTGCTCTACCATTGAGCTACGCGCCCGTGTACATCGCTTATCATAGCACAAAGCGGCCAATTGGTACAGGGTTTTTGGTACGTGGCGATGGCCTCAATTGTGGACACTCGTCCGGGATTTTTCGACGTCCAGCATATTGCAAAGCCCTTGTGTATGTTACATAATCCACTATGTGCGAGTTAGGCCAGTGCAGATCTGTGCGTTTACAACTTCAAGGCCCCTGCCCCAAGAATGCATCGCGCGACGGCGGCCTGTTGATATAAGGAGCTATGTGTTATGGCTAAGACCAAGATCACCTACACGACACTTTCCGCAGATAACGAAGAACTGCATCTCGAGTTTGAGAAGGCCATCGAACGGCTGACCGCCGAGTTCGGCCAGACACACCCCATGCTTATTGGCGGGGAAAGGCGTTCCGGCAGGCCAACCTTCGAGGATCGCAGCCCGATTGACACGAACATTCTCATCGGGCACTTCCAGCGCGGCACACGCGATGACTCAAAGGACGCCATCGCTGCCGCCCGCGAGGCATTCCCGGACTGGAGCCACACGCCCTGGGAGAAGCGCTGCGAGATTCTGGAAGATGTGGCGAACCTGATCAGCGAGCGCGTGTATGATCTGGCGGCGCTGATGGTCATGGAAATGGGCAAGAACCGCATCGAGGCGCTGGGCGAGGTGGAAGAATCCGCCGACCTGATCCGCTGGTACGCCAAGATGATGCGGGAGCATCAGGGCTTCCATATCAAGATGGGGTCATACAACCCGGCCAAAGACGAGAACTTCAGCGTGCTGCGGCCCTACGGCGTCTGGGCCGTGATCTCACCCTTCAATTTCCCGATGGCGCTGGCCGTAGGCCCGGCGGCAGCAGCGCTGGTGATGGGCAATACCGTCGTCTGGAAATACTCCTCCGATACGCCCTTCATCGGGTTGAAAGTCACCGAGCTTTTCCATGAGGCGGGCATCCCGGTCAAAGCCCTCAATTATGTGACGGGCGGCGGCGGCTCGGTCGGGGCGGAACTGATTGACAATCCGGGCGTGGACGGCATCACATTCACCGGCAGCTATGATGTCGGCTACAACATGGTCTACAAGCGGTTTGCCAAGAAGTACCCCAAACCCACCATTGTGGAAATGGGCGGTAAGAATCCCGCCATCGTCATGCCCAGCGCCGACCTGGACGTGGCTGCGATGGGTGTCATGCGTGCCGCCTTCGGCATGGATGGGCAAAAGTGCTCGGCGTGCTCGCGGGTGTATGTGCATGAGGACGTCAAAGACACTTTCCTGGAGAAGCTGCTCGCCAAGACAAAGGAAATCGTCATTGTGGGCGATCCCCGTGATCGTGCCACATTCATGGGGCCGGTGGTCAACGCCCACGCCCGCGACAACTTCAAACGTTATGCCGAGAAAGCCAGAGCCGACGGCACGGTGCTCTACGGCGGCAATGTTCTGACGGACGGCCTATTCGCCAACGGCTACTATGTCGAGCCGACGATCATCACCGACCTGCCGGAAGATCACGAGCTGGTCAAGCAGGAACTGTTCGTCCCGATTCTGTATCTGGGCACGTTCAAGACGCTGGATGAGGCGCTGGACAAGGCCAACGACACCGACTACGGCCTGACGGCGGGCTTCTTCAGCCAGGTGGAAGAAGAAATCGAGACGTTCTATGACCGCATCGAAGCGGGCGTGGTCTACGTCAACCGCGCCGCAGGCGCGACGACGGGCGCATGGCCCGGCATCCAGACTTTCGGCGGCTGGAAGGCCAGCGGATCTACCGGCAAGAACATCGGTGGCCCACAT
>JALSTC010000581.1 GCA_026983935.1 Ardenticatenia bacterium | reverse complement strand
CTGCCGGGGATGCGCTGGGAGCAGGGGCTGCCGTTTGTGAGGTGCCATCGGGTATGACCAATGCCTGTCCGGCGTAAATCTGGTTGGGGTTGCTGAGTCCGTTGGCTTGCACCATTGCGTCTACGGACACGCCATAGCGTAGCGCGATGCGGAATAGATTCTCGCCGCGCTGAACGATATGCATGTTGCCCTGGGCGGTGGCAGGCGTAACCATGATTACGAGAATGGCTGCAAGGACAGCAAACCACTGGCTTGAGCGAAGGATTGTTTTGAGTGGCATCTGCGCTTCTCCGTATGATTGCATTTGCTCTTTGTTATAAGCTATATCCGTCTTGATTGACCGTCAACAGGCTCAGCAGCACAGTTGCGGCATATCTGGTGGCTTCGTATAATCGCCGGGCTGACCCTTTTTGTGTTTTGTGCTGCGTGCCTGTGCCACCAGTATAGTACACTTTTCCCCACAATGGGTCAGCGGCAGCGCACAGATGTTTTGCCCGACCCGACGCTTTGCTCTGATCCTGCAACCAGTCTGTTTTTGTTGTTGCATAGACTATCAGGGCAGAGGTGGAAGGAGTGGCCCTGACAGTTTTTATTCCGGGAGATCGTTGTGAGAGTTCTGCTGCGCATTCTAAGATACACCCGTCCCTATGTCTGGGCGGTGGGGCTGGCATATCTGGGGCTGATCGGGACGGCGGCGCTGTCAATTCTTGTGCCGCGTATCCTGGAAGATGTGATTGACGTTGGTGTTGATTCTGGCAACAGTGATTTTATGCTGCAGGCCGGCCTACTGGTCGTCGGGCTGGGGGTGCTGCGCGGCGTGACGGGGTTTGCCACGCGATACTTCAGCGAATGGCTGGCGAATCGTGTGGCTTATGACCTGCGGAACGAAGTTTATGACCATGTGCTGAATCTCTCCTTTGGCTACCACGACAATGCGCAAACGGGACAGTTGATCACCAGAGCGATCAGCGATGTGGATGAGGTGCGGAACTACCTGGCGTACGGCCTGGTGGACGGTCTGAACGTGCTGACGCTTTCTGTCGGCGTGATTGCTGTTATGCTGACGACCAACGTACCGCTTGCTCTCACTGGCCTGACGCCGCTTGTACCGCTTGCTCTGGTCGCGATCTGGTTTGGCCGGATTGTGCGTTCCCGCTTCCGTAAAGTTATGGACCGCCTTTCTATGCTGGGTGAAATACTGGAGCAAAACCTGGTTGGGCTGCCGGTTGTGCGCGCATTTGCCCGCGAGCCATATGAGATTGAGCGGTTCAGTGGTGCCAATGCCCGGCTGTATGACGAACGCCTGACCCTGATCCGTACATGGAGTACATTTATGCCGGTCATGAATATGATCATTGGCCTGAGCACGGCGCTTGTGCTCTGGCTGGGTGCCAGGATGGCTGCTGATCCGACCAGCGGTGTGACCGTGGGGACAGTGGTTGCGTTCAATGCATACGTCCTGATGCTGGCCCGCCCGCTGCAGTTCTTCGGCTTCGTGATTATGCTCTCCACTCAGGCAATTGCCAGCGGCGAGCGCATCTTTGAGATACTGGATGTGCCCATCGAAATCCGCAGCAGTGAAAAAGCGCTGCAAACGCCGCCATTGCGTGGGGAGGTGGAGTTCAGAGATGTAGGCTTCCGCTATCGTGGTTCTTCGGCTCCGGTTTTACAGGGCATCAATTTGCATGTCATGCCGGGGCAGGTGATTGCGCTGCTGGGCGCGACCGGGTCTGGAAAATCCACACTTGTAAACCTCATTCCACGTTTCTATGAGGTATCGACAGGACGTCTTCTGATTGATGGATATGATGTGCGTGACCTGGAATTGACTTCCCTCCGCCGCCAGATCGGGATAGTCCTGCAGGAGACGCTGTTGTTTTCAGCCACTATTCGGGAGAACATCGCCTTTGGGCGTCCGGATGCTTCCGAGGACGAAATCATCGAGGCCGCCACCGCTGCCAATGCGCATGATTTTATCCTGGAGTTTCCGGATGGCTACGATACCATGGTCGGCGAAAGAGGCGTGACGCTTTCCGGCGGGCAGCGGCAGCGGATTGCCATTGCCCGCGCTCTGGTGATGAATCCTCGCATCCTGATTCTGGACGATTCGACCAGCAGTGTGGATACTCGAACCGAATATCTGATT
>JALSTC010000580.1 GCA_026983935.1 Ardenticatenia bacterium | reverse complement strand
CATAATGCCCGTCGCAGCAGCATACCCGGTGCCAGTCCCAACACATTCATGAGCATTTCAGCCTCGGTGTACTGAATGTGCCCTCGATTGTAACGCAAAGAACCTTCAAGCCCCGCAAACCATAATCCACGATAGTGTACCACCCGCCTGTGCAGATCGTCACCACCAGGCGGGCGTTCAATATAGCTCTCGTCATGGTTCCCGCGCACATAAAATAACGGCGTGTTCAACACTGACGTAATAAATTCAATATATGCAGCCGAAAGATCGCCGCAGCTCACCACAAGATGCACATCCTCATCATATGTGCGGCGCAAATATGGGAGGCTCTGCATCTTGGGAAGTTCGATATCACTGATTGCCAGAATATTCACAGTAGTCAGGCGCTCGGAATCCGTACAGGCGATTTACGTTCATTCATGCCCGACTGCACGAGACTGGGCCACAGAATGCCGCATCGGTTTACCATCGCCGCCGCGCTGCACCATAATGATTTCGGCCACCACACTGACGGCTATCTCTCGTGGAGTCTCAGCCTGCAGTTCCAGGCCAACGGGTGCGTAAACACGACTCAGGTCTTCGTCAGTCAGGCCTTGTTCACGCAGGGCCTCCGCTGTAAGCGTCCAACGACGGCGGCTCCCGATAACGCCGATATACCGCGCCGGCGACTTTACCAGCGCGGGCAGCAGAGCCAGATCAATCGGCTGTCCCCGGGTCATCGCAGCTATATACGTCTGACTCGTAATCGTCACATGATCAGTCAGTTCGCTCGCGGGAGCCACAATGTAGCCATCCATCCCGGGGATGTTCGCCTCCGAACAGAGATCGGCGCGGTCATCGGTCACCAGGACACGAAAGCCTACCCATTTAGCCAGGGCAGCCACTTCCTTCCCTACATGACCGCAGCCAACTACAATCACCGTCGGCGGTGGCAAAATCGGCTCAATAAACACGTCAATCGTGCCCCCACATATTCCGACATCGCCCTCCTCAGGATTAGAGAGGCGAAAGTTGAGAAGCCGAGGCTGCGCTTCACTGATCACCTGTCTGGCAGCCTCAATGACCTGAGACTCCAGCATACCGCCGCCAACCGTGCCGACGATATCGCCGTTGGGCCATACAACCAACTTACTGCCCTCATGGCGCGGAACCGATCCTTGAGTGCGCACCACGGTTGCCAGCGCGATGTCTTCACCCTGTTCCTGTGCTGTCACCAATGCCCGAAAGACATCATACTCTGTCATAGTGCCTGCCAATCAGCAATCAGCGCCCCATGCGATCGGTGAGCGAGACTACCTGTGCCGTATCAATCTGAATAGCCATCCGCAAAGGTATCAATCATCAGCTTGACATCATCACCCAACGGATACAAAACAGGGCAGGTGCAGCCCGCATCAATATATTCACGCACCTTGGCCCGCACCTCTTCCGGAGTCCCGGAGGCCGTGATAAGCTGAACCACATCATCCGGAACAAGGGCCATTGCCCGCTCAATGTCCTCCTCCGTTGCGGGCCATGTCAGCACCTGATGAATTTCATCAAGTAGCTCATGGCTCACGCCGCTGGCCTTCATGATATGTGGCTGCTGGCCCAGGTACTGTGTAACCAGCTTACGGGCATTATCCAGCGCACGTTTACGATCACGGTCAACCGAAGCGACGACTAACTGCGGGCGGTCAATCTCTTCAATAGAACGGCCACTCAACTTTGCGCCCTTTTCCAGGTTGTCCATCGCCTGCTCATTGTATTTGGGCGAAACCAGATAGTTCAACAATACGCCATCCGCGATTTCACCAGCCAGCGCCATCATTTTCATGCCGGTTGCGCCAATGTAAATCGGTACATTGCGCGGTTCACGCCGCCCATGCACAACATCCAGTTCCACATCAGTGAGATGAACGAACTCGCCATGAAATGTCACGTGTTTCATAGCAAGCAGGTCTCGCACGACCGTAACAACCTCCCGCATCGCCAGCAGGGGCTTGCGGCGCTCAATGCCCACGTTACGCGCCAGTGGATCCCACCACGCGCCAATACCGCAAATAGCACGGTCTGGCGCCAGATCGTCAAGTGTCAAAAATGTTGCGGCAATCAGCGCCGGATTCCGCGTCCAGTTGTTGATGACACCTGAGCCAACTTTGATCCGCTCAGTCGTTGCGGCAAAGGCAGCCATCGGCACAATGGCATCCCGCACCAAACGGCTTTCCGCCTGCCAGACAGCTTCGAAGCCCTTGCTTTCGGCATACTGTACGTAGCGAATGGCGTCGGAAAGTTCATGGGCGTCTTGTAAGTAGAGGGCAACGCGGTCACTCATTGGGTTTTCTCCTCCTGGGAAGCAGTTGTTGACGGAATCAAGTCTTGGATAGCCAGATCAACCAATGGCTCCACACCATATTTCGTACACAAATCCAGGTAGGCCAGCAGGTCATCAGGCATGTCTAGATCAAGCATTAGCCGCTCCGATCGAAACACGTGTACAGTCGCGCCTGCGGTTTCGGCGGCAGTAACATGCCGTTCGAAACTCCCTACCCCAAATGAAATTGGAAAAAGATTCGGCGGTCGCAGTAGCAACCCATTCGTCCCGGTTCCTTCTCGGTCTGGTACAACGACGGCAGACTGATGGAACCGGCCCAGGTGCGCCATTTCCTGGATATCCGACACGTCAAGCAGCGGCAAATCAGCGGGTAACACAAGCGACGCCTGGGCGCTCCAACTGGCAATAACCTGACTGGCTCGTTCAAGGGCCGCGTTTAATGCCGGGGCGCCGCTCTCCTGTACGGTTCGTGCTCCATATTCACGGGCAATCACCAAAGCTCGATTATCGCGGCTGATCACCAGGATACCGCTGACAAAGCGGCACTCCGCAAGAGAGGCAATCGTATGGCGTAACATAGCCGTAGAGAGCGCTTCTCGCATTTCAGGAGACAGCACAGTTGCCAAACGACTCTTTGCCCGATTCAGAGGCTTCACCGGAACAATGGCCCACACACTCACAAACCGCGTTCCTCCGTCATCCAGAACAACACTCCACGGGCCAGCCAGGTCAATCCCATTCTTCAAACACTTTTGATGACATTCACCATCACCATCTCTTTTTGATTATAACAAAGAGCACTCCCTCCAACACACTGCCGACGTTCACTTGTAGAGGTCAAACGCCGGATCGCGAATCAGATCAGCCGCAGCCCCCTGGTGTGTGTCAAACTGCAAGCCGCGAATCAGAACCACCGGACGCCCTTCATCCGCTTCGCCGCTGACAAGACCAGCCGCAGCCGCAACAGCATCAGCCAGCGCCACGGTCGTCGACTGCAGGCGGCGACCAAAGAGGTCTTCATGTCCTCGCAAATCCAGTACCGCCGGCAGGCCAGCAACACCTATCGCCACTCCCAGATTCCCCACACGGAAGGGACGCCCCTGCGTATCGCTGATAATCACGCCAACCCCAACGCCAGTTCGCGCCAGCAGTTCGGCGCGCAGGTGCCGGGCAGAAGCATCCGGATCTTCTGGCAGCAGGAGCACCCAATCTTCACCGCCCATTCCAACGTTAGAGTGATCAATGCCTGCATTTGCCGACGTAAAGCCAAGCCGATGTCGCACTATCAAAACGCCCGAGCGATACCGTGAAACTGCCGCCGACTCGCGAAGAACCGCTTCCACCAAGCGCGGGTCCTTCTCAGTGGCTTTAGCAAGCTGACGGGCTTCTTCAGAAGGCGTAACCGTTCTCAAGTCCAGCCAGCGTCCTTCAGACTTTGATACAATCTTAGAAGTCACAACCAGCACATCGTCCGGTTGCAATCTCAGGCTGGCCGATTCCAGACCAGCAAGGATTAGCTCGGCCAGATTGTCACCAGCCTGTACAACTGGCAGGCCGGGAAGGGCCGTCAAGAGCAATCTGTCCGGGGTGTTCACATCTCTATCCCGGTGATGCGAAGTCCCGGCCCAGAAGACTTATATCGGCGGCCAAGGCTGATCAGTACCGGCGTCATCGATTCAACCGCAATAGCATTGGCCAGCGGCCCGGCATCAAGGCCTCGCATCCCGGCTGCTTCAACCAGCTTGATCACCTCTTCCTTGGCATCCCGATCATCACCACAAACCAACACATCGCACGGGATTTCATGATCGGGGTCTTTCAGGTGTCCTGCGCTGATGTTCTGAAACGCCGCCACGACGCGCACATCCTCTCCCAGGAAGGCCTGTGCCTCAAGAGCCGCCGATTTACCTTCCGGCAAGTGAACAGTGCGTACATCAGGAGGTTTGAGCGGCACGGTCACATCTACGAGTACCTTCCCGCGCACGGCTTCCCGAACTGCTTCCAACGTGGCTTCATGAGCACTGTACGGTACGCTCAGGACAACCAGATCGGCCCGTGCAGCAGCGTCCACATTCAGCGCCCCTGACATGTACGAGTCACCAAGCCGGGCGTTCAGTTCCTCGACTCTGCGCGCAGCACGCTCCGCACTGCGAGATCCGATTATGACGTTATATCCGCTGAGCGCCCAGCGCATTGCCAGCCCGGAGCCCTCTTTTCCAGTACCGCCCAGCACGGCAATTGTCATGAGTTTTTTGTCGTCTTTCACGAATCTTCCACCTTTTCAGAAACACGGTCAACTATTAACTGTCCAGGTTAGCCGTCCAAGACGGCACGTGCATTGGCTTCATAATGCGCCCATACACGCGGCGCAATCTCACGTGCAGCGCTGGCTATTGCTTCTTCATCGAGGGTCAACAACCGGCGATCTTTCATCAACCAGCGCCCGCTGACCATCGTCGCCGTGACCATTGATGACTCGAAGCCAAACAGGATGTGCCAGGGTAGGTTTCCAGGGGTCATAGGTGTGAAAGGATGGTAATCTACCACGATCAGATCGGCCACTGCACCCGGTTCCAGTACACCGATGCGCTGACCAGGAAAGAATATCTCCGCCAGACGCGCATTGTTGGCAACCGCCATGTGCGCGATACCATCGCCTGGTGCTCGGCGCGGGTCCCGGTGGGCTACTTTATGCAGCAAATACGCCGTTTTCCACTCCGCCCACATGTTATTACTGAAACCATCATTGCCCAGCACCACGTTGGTCTTCCCGCGGAGCAGGTCGTCGAGTGGTGCAGCGCCAACTGCATTGTTCATGTTGGAGCGCGGCTGATGGGAAATCCACGTTCCGCTTTCACGCAGCCTGACCAGCTCCCACGTGTCCACATGGACAACATGCGCCACAATAGTCTTGGGGCCAAGTACGCCTGCCTGCGCAAGGCGATCGACCACACGCAGGCCGTAATGCTGCAGACTGTGGTATTCATCAGCCTCGTGCTCTGCAACATGAATATGGAATCCGGTATCCAGTCCCTGTGCTGCCTCAACACACTGCTTCAACGTCGCATCGCCAACTGTCAAACCGGCATGGAGGCCAAAAGTTGCCGCAACAAGTGGATGACGAGCCGCATCCTTGAGAAACCGCACGTTCTCCGCAATACCGGCCTCGGCTTTCTCCGGCCCGTCGCGATCGGTTACCTCATAACACAGCACCGCTCGCAGGCCGGCTTCCTCAACCGCGCCAGCGATAATATCCAGACTTCCTGCGATGGTATTTGGACTGGCATGATGATCAAACAGGGTCGTCGTGCCATGCTTGATCGCATCGACAAGGCTGACCAATGCACTATAACGCACCGCTTCTTCATCAAGTGCCTTATCCAACGGCCACCAAAGCCGCTCCAGAATCTCCGGGAAATCTTTCGGCGCAGGGCCGGGGATAGCCATCCCTCGCGCGAAAGCGCCATAAAAATGCGTATGCGCACAAATGTTGCCCGGCATCACCAACTGTCCGCCGACATCCACCTGCTCTTCTTCAGGATAGCGGGCAAGCATCTCTTTTGCTGTGCCTATGTCGGTGATGGTGCCATCAACAACACGCAGCGATCCACGCTCCAGGATACGTGGAGTATCGCCCCAGGTAATAAGTGTACCGTTTGTGATAAGCATTATTCTCGAGCCTTATTGTTCCAAAGGAATAGGGACAGATAACGGGCCACCCAACTTGGCAATCCGGGCACGAATTTCCGCCACGACCTGCCGGATTGTATCCGGGCCGGATTCCGCCGGAAGATGGAGCCGGTCTTCAGTCGATCTGGCCGTGGTCGCGATCACCTCGCCGTGCTCACATAACACTCGCACCTGCGCACCGCCATCATCAGAAAGTCGTTCGGCTTCCCACAGACGCTCGGCAGGTATCCCTGCATTGCGGAGTGCATAGAATACACGATCCACGAAATAGTCTGCATCACTGTACAGATCGCCGATCTGCTTTGCCGCGATAAAACGATCCCAGGTCGTATAGATAAACACGACCGGGCGACGCGTTGGATTGAGAATTGGGGGAACTTTTCGGCGAAGCTCCCCCAATTGAATTTTGTAGTAGAGCGCGTTGGCCCGGCGATGCTTTGGTTCCTCCGGAAGCAAATCACGCCGCCGCACAAGCTCATGCCCGGTGCGCCGTGCGTAATAATGCACAGCGCCATTCTCCTCGCCAAACGCCCGGCTAAGATAGAAGGCCAGATATTCTGCGTGTATCCCCTTTTCCGCACGCCCACGAGGAATCCGATACCAATGATCGTGCCTGGCGTGTTCCAGATCACGCTTGCGGTTGATCACGCCTACGAGCACACGATCTTCGGGATACATCTCACACCATGTCTACGCTTCAGGATGACTGGCCCGCCATTCCAGCAGCCGTCGGTCAATCTCCGCCACCAGTTGCTGGTGTTTTTCCCACCATTCCGGATCGAGCTGCGCATTGAGTTCGGCAACACTCTTGCCCTGCTGCTCCACCCATGTGTAATACTTGAGATTATGCCACTGGCGGCGGTTCTCCGGTGTGCCTCGTTTAATCCAGTCCGTCTTCTGCCAGTGCATCAGGCCGCGAATAGTGGCCGTCGCCTCGGCCTCATCCATCGGGCCGTAGGTCTCAGCCATGGCCTTCATCACACTGTGATAGCGATCCATTCCGTCGGTCGCGATCGTCACGATCACATCATCGGAGCCGAGCTCGTAATACTTGGCCGTCTTGATCGCGCCGAGAATGTTGGCAATGCTGCTGATGCCAAGAATGCGACCATACTGCTCCGCCACTGCCTCATCAATTCCAAAACGGCGCACCAGCGTCTCACGCCCGGCTTCCTCCGCAAAAACCTGCAGCACGCGCTTGGACTCGATGTCATCAATACACATGATCGCGTCCATGTTGGTCACGTGGTGAATCCAGGTCACATGCTTGTCACCAATGCCCTGAATATCGTGACCGCCGTAGCCGTTGTTGTACAATGTCGGGCACTGGATCGGTTCCAGGCCAACAATTTGATGGTCGTACCATTCCTGCTTGAGGCGATCACCGGCAGCTATCGTCCCCGCACTCCCCATTGCTGACACAAACGCATTGACCTTGCCCCGGCCAATGCCCTTCTCAGCCAGCTCCGCGGCCAGCTCGATGATGGTGTTGCCGGTAACATAGTAGTGGAAACGATAGTTTCCCATCACCTCGAACTGGTTGAGAACGCGTACATCAGGGTCTGCGCGGCGCAGCTCCCAGGTCTTGTCGTAGATTTCCTTGACATTGCTCTCGCAGCCGGGCGTCTTGATGACTTTTGCACCGTACGTCTCGATCAGGTCAAAGCGTTCCTGGCTCATTTCCTCCGGCAGGATCACAATACCACGATAGCCCATCCGCCCACCAATCCAGGCACCACCAATACCGTAGTTCCCGGTCGAAGGCCAGACCAGCGTGTGATGGTCTGTATCTACCTCGCCAAAGAGCGTTTTCTCCGCCAACACAGAATAGGCAGCACCAACTTTGTGGCTACCACTGGGAAACTCGGTGCTGTAAAGCACAACGATGTTGGCATCAACTCCAGTCAGTTCTTTTGGCAGGACGGTGTAGTAGATGTTGTTATTTTCGTCACGCCAGGTCACGTTATAAAGATTGATCGGCGCGAGCGGGTCTTTCTTCCGTGCTTCAAGCGCCCGTTTGCGTACTTCGGGATCAATCTTTGACGGATGCAGCATTTCTTCGAAAGTGGGTCCAAGATAGGCTGGGGACATTCCCGTATAACCTCCATGTAGAGTGTAGCGAAATTTATGTGATGACAGGCTCCTCGCCCGGAGCAATAAACTCAAGCCTCGTCCAGCAGGCGAACTTCCAAGCGTTTCATCATGTCGTACAGCACATCACGGCGGCGAGCCATGTCTCGATAACGCAGATATTCTTCATCAGTCATTTTTGCTGTGCCGCCTTCATTTGCTTCCAATAAAGCCGCGATTCTTGCACTGATTTCTTCGTAGGCCAGCACTGTCTCGCGATATTTATCCAGCAATGTTGCATCTCCAGATTGAGGGTTATCGCTCATTATTCTAACCTCCCCCTAAAACTCGCAACATCTCACCCTGTTTTATGTACTGCCACCATGCTCATCAGCTACCGCATCATTAGAATCTACGTCAGGCAGCGCCCTCGTGCCAACCACGCCCTTGGCAGGCACTCGCTGCGCATCTTCTTCCACACGCTGCTCAAAACCATAGACATCAGAGACGACGTAGAGCGGACGACCGCGTACTTCATCATAGATACGCGCAATATATTGTCCCATAATGAAGAAGAAAAACAACTGAAAAGAGCTTAACAGCAACAAAGCAATCAGCGTTGTCGCCTGGCCTTCAAAGATCAACTGCCCCGTAGCCAGACGCAGCAGAGCCACAACAGGGATCGCCAGAACAGCGATAACAGCCAGTGCCAGGCTGGCATGCATGGCAACCTGGAGCGGGAAATAAGAGAAGCCAGTAATCGCGTCCAGCGCCAATCGGAACATCTTGCCCAGGGGATACTTTGTCTCCCCCCAGTGCCGTTCCTCACGCACATAACTCACACCTGACTGCCGAAAACCCACCCAGCTTGTCATCCCGCGAATGTAAGGGTTATGCTCGCGCATATTACGCAGCGCCACCACCACCCGCCGATCCATCAAACGGAAGTCGCCTGTATCCAGGGGGATGTCAATCTCAGCGATGCGGTACACCAGCCGGTAGAACACCTTGGCCGTCTGGACTTTGAACCAGCTTTCGCCTTCGCGTTTTTCCCGGACGGCATAAACCACATCGTAACCCTGCTTCCACTTCTCGATCATCTGAGGAATGATCTCCGGTGGATCTTGCAGATCGGCGTCAATCAGGATGACTGCCTGCCCTGCAGCATAATCCAGCCCGGCGGTAACCGCGATCTGATGCCCAAAGTTTCGGGAAAAACTGATTACACGTACACGTGGATCACGCTGGTGAAGAGCACGCAGCAGTTCCAGGGAGCGGTCACGGCTACCGTCATTCACCGCGATCAACTCCCATGGTTCGCCAATTTGCTCCATGACAGCAGAGAGCCGTTCGAAGAGGGCATCAATGTTGCCCTCTTCGTTATAGATCGGCGCAATTATCGAGTAGACAGGTCTTTCCGTCATCATTCACATCCAGGTTCCACTTATACGCCCGTGTCTTTCCCGTCAACCCGATTCGGCAGCAGTACGACCTATAGTCCCAGAGCTTCACGAACAGCCTCAAGATCAGGCGCCACCCGCTGCGCAGAACCTACGGATTTCATTGCGCTGCGGATGTCCTTCAGGCCGCTGCCCGTGACCAGCACAGCCACGCGATCATCAGCCTGAACGTATCCGGCAGCCACCGCCTGCTTGAGTCCGGCATAGGATGCCGCCCCGGCAGGTTCCGCGAACACGCCACATCCCTGTGCCAGCTCCGGAATTGCAGCCAGGATTTCATCATCGGTCACGCGCACAAACGCGCCGTCGGTTTCTCGAACGGCCCGCAGCGCCTTTGCGCGATCACGCGGCAGCCCGCTGCTGATGCTGTCCGCAATCGTATGGGCATCAACCGGCGTCATTTCCTGCGGCTTGAGACCATGCTCCCAGGCGTGAACAAGCGGCGAACTACCTTCCGCCTGAACGCCAATCAGGCGCGGCACACGCTCAATCCATCCCATGTTCAGCATGTCCACAAAGCCTTTGTGCACACCGCCGATGATGCTGCCGTCACCC
>JALSTC010000579.1 GCA_026983935.1 Ardenticatenia bacterium | reverse complement strand
GGGCCGCTGCACGATACGCAGCATCCCGGCCATATAATCCCGCACCAGCAGCGGCGGGATCGTCCACAGCGCCAGCCGAAACACACCGGCGTTAGCAGAAGTCCCACTCAGCGCCACGCTCAATGCGGGAGCAAGCCCGTACCCCAGAACGGCCAGCCCGGCGGCAAAGATAACCAGCGCCGCCAGTGCCGTGGTGTTCACGGCCTCAGGATCATCTTCTGTAAACCAGAACAGCTTGGCCGCTGCCCGCAGGCCCAGGGCCGCCAGTGGAATTAACGCACTCTGGATCGCCAGTGCCACATCCAGCAGGCCGAATCCTTCCGGCAGAATGGCGCGGGCGTAGACGGCCACGGCAATCATCGCCAGCAGCCGTGCCGCAACCTGCGTCCCGCTGTAGATCACTGTCTCCACGCCAAACTGCCGTACCCGCTGCACTACCGCCGTCCCCTCCGTTTGAACGTCTGATATGCCCACCAGATCGGCTCCCAGGCCAGAACCCGCGAGCCGATCGCCCGTCGCCAGCGTAAAAGTCGCGCCTGCCAGCCCGAATCAAACCACAGCTCAGGATGTGTATTGAAATAAAGCGGGGGGCCGGGCCGGGCCAGCAGTGCAAGGAGGTCGGCATCATGCAGGCGGCGTAGTGCCGACGCACCATACCTGGCCCGGTATTCCTGCGCATCGGCCCGGAGCGGGTACTGCCGCCACGCCCAACCTGCATCACTGATGTACTGCACACGGGAAAAATCCACACTCAGGTAAGCTTCTCCCAGCAGGCCGCAGGCATCCAGCAGATCAGGCCTCTGCTTCAGCAGTGCCAGGTTGCTCACATGACGTGAACCGTGCGCCGCAGCAGTCTGCACATCGAACCCCGCATCATGAAACCGGGCCACTTCGCGGCAAAACATGGCCGCAGCCGCATCAAGATCGCCCCCACAGGCTTCCAGGGTTGCATAGTGATAGCCAATCTCATGACCCAGCGCCGCGATCTGACGCATCACATCCACGCGGAACAACGCCGCCGGGTGCGCGTGCCAGTAGAACGTGCCCCGCAGACTGTGGCCATGAAGTAGCTGCGCCATCCGCAGGGCATGTGCCGGGCGGGCGTCCACATCATAACGAAGAACGATGAAGCCGCCCTCCGGAGCCTCACACAGCGCGTCTACCACACGCAGCGGCACAAGGTCACTGGCAGCAATGACGCTGCACAGCACCGCATAGGCCGCAAAAGTGAAGGGGGGCGGTAGTTCCGATCGCTTCATCACATGCACCACATGCGCCGGGAAAGCAAGAGGGGCGCTGCATGAGCGCCCCTGTAATCAGCCGTAGGATATCTGCACACAGACCGGTATTACCTACTGGCCGCGTGCGTAATCCATGAAGTCGTCCACCTGGCTGGTGCGCAGCGCGCGATGGCAGAACGACTGTCCACCGCTCAACGGCACTTCCTGGAATCCGGGGCAGCCGCCATTGCTGACGATTGCCACCTCCACCCGGAACTGCGTCAGCGCCCGCACGGCTTCCGATTCGCTGGTGCACTGGCGACTGATCGGGCCTATCGGCCCGCTGCGGTTGTATGCAGCGATGATCTGGCTGGCCTGGTCGGAGCCGTCACACGTGCCCGCGGCCTGGATGACCGTCCACAGCGCAGGATCACGCGGGCCTGCCGGCGTGGGTACAGACAGGATATCGCCATCCGCCTCCACACAGCCACCCAGGCTTACCCAGCCGACCATGCCGCTGGGATGTTCGATTAGCAGCCAACTGGTGTCATCATCGCGTCCGATTACGTTGAACAGACCACTGTCCGCCGTCAGCACCGTCATCACATCGCCATCCGGCATTGGATTGCGCCGCAGATTGGCATCACAGACGATATCCACAACCGGCGGCCCGGCAACAGACACGACCTCACGCACCGGCACGGCCCCCAGACTGCCCTGCACGCTCAGGCAGACTCCGCTGGCCGCCCACCCTTCCAGACCGTTGGCATTCTGGACATAGAGCCAGGAGGCATCTTCATTCCGCCCGAGGATGTTCACGATACCATCCTGCGGCTCCAGCACCCCGATTTCCTCACCGCTCATGCTGGGCATCTCACGCAGGTACTGCGAGCAGCCAATAGTCGCGATCGGCGGGCCGCTGTATGCTGC
>JALSTC010000578.1 GCA_026983935.1 Ardenticatenia bacterium | reverse complement strand
TTACTGTGAGGGCAAAGGGCAATCTGGTTGGTGTAATTACTGGGCTGCTGCTGGCGTTTGTCGGGGTGGCAGGCATGGTGTCTCCGGCGAGTGGGCAGGGGGCAATCGAGGTTTTGCAGGATGAAGTGACGGTCCGCTATCCGTTCTCCGTCAATTTTGATCTAATGGCCGTTTCCAGTGCCGCGCCAATCTCTTCCGTGCGGATTTTCTGGCAGGCCGGGCCAGAGGATGCGTTTCATGTTCAGTCTCTGAATGTCCGTAGATCGTATACAGTGAGTGCGCAGTTTCCACTGAGTGCGCAGTTCTTGAGTCTGCCCCCGTTTGCCCGGATTTCTTACCGCTGGCAGATTCGTGATGCCAGTGGCAATGAGCTGACGACGGAAGACCGCACGTTCGAATATGAAGACAGCCGCCACGACTGGCAGGAGCGTGCCAATAAGCGGCTGCGGATGCTCTGGTATGATCTTGGTCCTGCATTTGCGGAGTCGCTGTTTACGCTTGCCGATTCGGCGTATTTGCGTCTGGCTGATTACTTTGGTGTGACGCTGGATGAGCCTCCGGTGGTGGTGATTTACTCCGATCGGCAGAGCTTTGCCGAATTTCAGGGGCTGCTCAACAACGTGGAATTTGTCATCGGGCGTTATTTTCCCGGCCACAACATCACGGTGAATCTGGTCACGCCGGATATGCCGCCCGATGTCTATGAAGCCACGATCGCCCATGAGCTGTCACATCTTTACAGCGATAATTACTATGTCGGGGTAGCCCGACTCCCTTTGTGGTTGGAAGAAGGGCTGGCGACATTCAATGAGGCGCTGCATCGTGAGGACGACCTGGCGATGGTTCGGCAGGCGGCTGCGCGGGGGAATCTGGTGCCTTTTATCGATCTCCCGGCGGCCATCCGTGCTGCCAATATTCATGTGGCTAATCTGGCGTATGCGGAAGGTGCGACGGTGTTCCTGTTTATTCAGGAAACCTATGGCGCAGATATACTGGCCCAATTTCTGGAAGCATTCCGCCAGACAACAAGTCTCAATAATGTGACCAGAGAGTTGTTCGGCCAGACGGTCGCGGAGTTTGAGCTTTCCTGGCGTGCCTGGCTGGGTTATCCGGTAGAATCTGTACCTCAGTTGCAGCCCACGCCGACCCTGATGCCGTTCAGTTTTCCCACGCCGACATTTGCTGCACCGGGTGGATGAGCTTTAGTGTTGACTGTAGGAGAATAGGAAATGACCTTGTCCCGTTTGTCGGTTCGTATTGTAAGGGGGATATGCGTTGCCCTGCTGCTGGTGATGACAGTTGCCGCGTTTTCACTTGGGAGCGTTGCCCTGGCGCAGGGCACGCCGACTCCCGCTGCCCCTGAGGATGGCGTGCATGGCGAGCTGGATGGCCCGCTGCCTGCGCGCACCGAAGGGGATGCAGAATGGCACATTGGCGAGCGCCTTTACCAGGGGGAATTCCCGGACGGCTTCAGCTTTGAGATCGCGGCGGAGAGCAGCGCAGGTGACATCACCAGTGCGCGTGTCGTCTGGGTGCATTCTCCCGGCTCTGGTACACAGCGCAGTCGGGGCGCGGAGTTCGATCCGGAGAGGGGCCGCTGGGTCGCGCATTGGGAGCCTGCGTCCAACCAGGTGCCACCTTGGGTGCTGGTGCGTTACCACTGGGAACTGACCGACGAGCAGGGCAACCGTTACATTACGGCAGAAAAGGATGAGGTCTACGCGGATGACAGTAACGCCGATCGCTGGGGTCATGCCGAGAGCGAGGATGTGGTTGTCCATTGGCTTGCCCTGCCGGACGAAGTCGGCCAGCAGACAATTGACGCCATGGCCGAACGGCGCGAGTTCTATCGGCAGGCCTGGGGCGGTTTGCTGCCATACCGACCGCGTGTCATCCTCTACGGCTGGACGGCACGCCCGGAGTATGAAGAGGCTATGGGGAACCGCCCGATTCTGGTAGCCGGCACGCTGCTTGCCGGAACGACTGCCGCGGATTGGGGTGGGACGATCCAGATCGCCCAGCCGGGCTCGGATACACGACGCATCGCTTACGGGACTGTGCTCCATGAAGTGGCTCATCTCTATCAGCACCAGTTTACCCGTGTGACACCGGATTGGTTCATCGAGGGCAATGCCGAGTTTTTCTCTATGGCCCGCAGCGGCGACTACCGCGCCTATGCCCGGCAGCGGCTGCAGAGCGACGATCCGCTGTCTTTCGCAGCAGGCTTTGCGACCAGCGGAGAGAACTTCCGCGATGGTTACTGGATCGGGACGACCGTCTGGGATTATCTGGTTGAGACTTATGGCCTTGATGCACACAGGCGGCTCTGGGAATTGATTTCGCAGAATGTGCCGCGCAACGAGGCCATCGAACAGGTGACCGGGGTTTCCATCGAACAGTTTGAGATGGATTGGCGTACCTGGATTGGCGTAACCTCGCTGCCGCCAACTCTGATCCCCTCGCCTACGCCGCTGTTTGACCCGTTCTCTTTTCCCACGCCGACCTTCCCTCCATCTGGGGCATAGCGCATAGCGGATGTCTGTTGAGGAGGATCGTTCTACAGCCACCGAGCAGCGTCGGAGTAGACGTGCAATCCGGCGCTGTTTGGATTAAAATAGAATAAGTACTTGATTATCAATGGCGATCTTTCTTTACTGATGTACCCGATCGTTTGATCTTGATGATGGTCTTACGTCTGAACTACAGGAAGACCTGATGCGCACTGCGTTTCGCGTGGGGATGCTGCTGCTACTGCTGATCGGACTGCTGCCCGGTATGAGCGTTCACGCTCAGGGCGGAGACTCGGGAGTCATTGACTATCATCAGGCTGAGGTTGTCTTCCCTTCAGTGGTACGCTTTTACCTCAAAATGCGCACCACATTGGACGCTGTTTCTTCAATTTCCCTGGACTTGACACAGAACGATCAAACGCTGTTCAGCGGTGCCATTGATCTTGACACCTACCTGCTCAGTCCGACACCCTTCGTCGAAATCCTGTATGAACTGCCAATCAATGCTGAAGCGCCCCTGGTCCTGTTTTCGCCGATTCACTATCGCTGGACAGTCACGTTGACCGATGGCTTACTTTATGAAGCGGAGGGGGATGGCATATTCGCGCCGTCTGCCCGGGACTGGCGGCAGGGCGGCGAACTGCCGCTGTTGCTGAGCGTGCTGGATGCTGACTTGAATATCAATGCTGCGCTGCGAGCTGTCGCTCCAGTCTATGATCTGATGGCCGAAAACACGGGACTGCAGCCGGAATTCCGCTGGGCTGTCTTGCCCCGCGATTATGCTTTTTGCACCGAGATTGAAGATGACGACGGCAATCGCCTGATTGTAGTGCAGGCTTTTGATGGCACACTTTATCCGTGCAGCGAGGCGTCCGCGGAGCGCATCTTTAGCGAGAACGGTTACCGAGTTCTGCGCCGCCAGGGTCTGCCGGGACTGATTCCGTTTGAAAATGCGCTGATTGATGACATGTTCGCCGTGTTCTATGAGGAATACTGGGCAGGGCAGGATGTACCAGGCTGGTTCTGGGGTGGTCTGGCGCAGTACTATCATGTGACGCCCGATCCCCTCGCCCTGCGCCAGATGCAGGAAGCTTCACGGCTGGAAAATGTATTCGATGCGGATGCGTTGAATGTCATGCCCGATGATCCGGATGATCGGCTTCGCTGGGAGCAGCAGGCCTATACGATGGTGCTTTATCTGGCCGACAGCTATGGTGCAGATGCGCCTTTTTCGCTGGCGGCTGACCTGCTTGATGAGGGCTTTTCCAGGGCCTTTTCTCGGCTAACGGGCGGGAGCCAGGATGCGTTTCTGGCAGAGTGGGAGCGGTGGTTGTTCAGTGATGGCGCTGAGCGTGCGGTCACCTGGACGATATACCAGCCGATCACGGCCACGCCTTCACCAACGCGCACGCCAACGTTAACTCCCATCCCGCCGACGATGACCCCGACTCCCACGGCAACGGCTACATCCGCCCCCTCGGCGACTCCGACGCCGACGGGCCGCGTACTGCAGGGGCCATCACCACTGCCCACATTTACGCCGTATACAGCAGTGCCGCCCACACCCTCCAATACGCCGCGCCCGCCCGGCAGTCTGGATGAGCAGCCGGCTGGTGGAACCGGCAGCGGAGGCATCTGCCCGTCTGTGCTGCCCTCATTTCTTTTTCCTGCGGCCGCTCTGTTTGCCATTCAACGTCGGAAGAAACGCTCATGATCCAGCTATACAATCTCACCCTGGATGAACTGACTGATTTATTCGCCAAGTGGGGCGAACCTGCCTACCGCGCCCGGCAGGTCTGGCGCTGGCTCTATGTGCAGAAGGTCACTGACGCGGCGGAGATGACCAATTTGCCCGCCCCTCTGCGTGAACGGCTGGCCCGCGAGGCCAGCGTTAACATGCTGGAGCCGGTGCGTCGCTTGTTTTCTGCCGATGGACGGACGGTCAAGTGGCTGTTTCGTCTGCCGGACGGCCAGTTGATTGAAAGTGTGCTGATGGGCTATGCAGATGGGCGCCGCACTGCCTGCATCAGCACGCAGGCTGGCTGTGCGATGGGTTGCGTATTCTGTGCGACGGGACAGATGGGATTTGCCCGCAATTTGAGCGTTGGGGAAATCGTGATGCAGGCGGTCGAAGTTGCCCGCTGGTTGGAGTCACGGGGAGAGCGTCTGAGCAATGTTGTTTTCATGGGTATGGGTGAGCCGCTGCACAATTACGACGCTGTGCTGGCGGCCATCCGTCGTCTGAATGCCCCAGAAGGGCTTGGAATCGGGCAGCGGCATATCACGTTGAGCACGGTCGGGCTGGTGCCTCAGATTCGACGATTTGCCGACGAAAAGCTGCAGGTCAAGCTGGCAGTCAGCCTGCATGCCGCCACTGACGAGGAGCGCTCTGCACTGCTGCCGGTGAACAAACGCTGGCCGCTTTCCGAACTGATCGGGGCCTGTCACTATTATGTAGAAAAGACCGGACGACGTGTGACGTTTGAGTGGGCGCTGATTGCAGGCGAAAACGATACGATGGCGCAGGCCCATGCCCTGGGATCGTTGCTGGAAGGCCTGCTGTGCCATGTGAATCTGATCCCGCTCAATCCCACGAGCGGATATGAAGGACTTCCCCCCGACAAACAGCGGGTAGCCGCTTTTCAGAAGATTCTGGCAGATCATGGGATACGCAGCACTGTTCGCATTCGTCGGGGGATTGACATCAATGCGGGCTGTGGTCAGTTAAAAGCAGAGGTACTGAAGGAAGAGCACAGGGCTTGAAAAAGGCCGATCGCGGCTCAAGCCAAATCAGTGCTGTCTCCAGCATACCTTGAGATTGCTGTCAGCAGTTCCTCTGACAGGCGGCTGAGGTTCTCCGCTACGATTTCCGCGGTGCGTGTCGATTCCAGATTTTGCTGTGTCACTTCGTGGATGTTCTGCATGGATCGGGCGATCTGCTCCATGCCCGTGGCCTGCTGATCAATCGCGGTCATGATGTTATGCATGGCAGCGGTTGATTCGTTGACATTGTTCGCCAGCAGGGTGATGACTTCTCCCGCTTGCCGGGAAAGAGCCATACCTTCATCTGCCTGCCGATCTCCAACTTCGGTTGCTTTGACGGTTTCTTTCATCGCGCCCTGAATTTCACTCAGGATGCTTTGTACCTGTGCGGCTGCCATTTTTGACTGCCGGGCGAGGATGCGGACTTCTTCCGCGACGGCTGCGAAGCCGCGCCCGTGTGTTCCGGCTCGCGCTGCTTCGATGCTGGCATTCAATGCCACGAGGTTGCTCTGTGTGGCAATCTCGCTTACCGTGGTGATGATCTCGTCAATGCGCTGCATTTGCTCGGCCAGTGTGGCGATGTTGTGGGCAATCAGGGTGACCTGTGAACGAATCTGGGCCATGCCCTCTATTGTCATGCTGATGGCACGCTGGCCGCGCTCAGAGATGGCCGCCGTTTGCTCCGATAGGGCGGCCACGCTGCGCGCCTGATCGCGCACTTCCGCGGCCAGCGCAATGAACTCGTTCAGCATGGTAACGGCTTCAGTAATTACTGCCGCCTGCTGCTCAGCGCCGCTGCTCTGCTGGCTGGTAACCATGTGGATGGCAGACGATGCCTTGCCCATGCCGTCTGCGGTGGCGCTGATCTGCAAGGACAGGTTGTTTAGCTCGTAGCTTTGCCGGGCCAGCGCATCGTTACGTGCCTGGACTTCTGCTTTTTCTGGCATGAAGAGAATGACACCCAGATGCAGGAGCAGGATGATAGTTTCGCCTGCCAGCAGGGTTTGAGTAAACTGCGCGGCGGTGGCACTGCCAGCCGGTGCCGCCAACCAGAGTGTGATCGGGGCGATGAGGAACTGGATTGCGCCCCACAGAATCCCCCTGTAGATTCCCCAATAGTACACCACAATTGCGGACAGCATCGCCCCCAGCGGTAGGATGCTGATCCACCAGATGTTATACGGCGCGAAGGCCAACAGTGCCGCGATCAGCGACAGCGTAGCGCCCCCAATAGTGACCTGGCTGGAATAGAGGACGTACTGGCCTCTGGTCACAACCATACCCGCGATACCAGAGGCCAGCGTCAGCGCGGCGGCTGCCACCGGCGGCCAGGGAGTACCTGCTAGCAATGTGACGATCAGGGTGCCGCCACCCAGGATGCACAGCCCTACATTGATCGGGTCGGTGGGGTAGTTTAATGCCATCCGGGCCACAAAACGACGCCATCTCGCAATGATTCCGGAGCGGCTGGTAGTTTCGTACATGGCTGACCGATTTCTTTCTTGCCAGGTCGTGCTGACATTTCCGGTAAGCTGATCGCCTGTGCCGCATTATAGCATATGGTGTGATGCGTGCATGTTGTTGAGACCTGCACCGCATTTTGGCGCTTCTTGTATGCGGTGTTAGAATCGCCGGGCGCAGCGATTACATTTCGGCGGATCATGCACATCGAACATCTTTCACTCAATAACTTTCGCAATTACGCCCGGCTGGAGCTTTCACTCCCTGAAGGCGCGGTGCTGCTGTATGGTGCCAACGCGCAGGGTAAGACCAGCCTGTTGGAAGCCATTTACTATCTGGCCACCTGCCGCTCACCGTACACAACGGCGGACTGGCAGTTGATCAACTGGCGTGCTGAGCAGGACGTCATCCCCTTTACGCGCCTCAGTGCCGATATTGTGACGCAGCGCAGCGCCCTCAATCGGATTGAGATCACATTGGTGCGTGAACAGAACGGCCTGGAGCAGCGCACGCGCAAAGATGTGCGCTTGAACGGTGTGCCACGGCGCGTGATGGATTTGATCGGGCAGATAAATGTGGTCTTGTTCCTGCCGCGCGATCTTGGCCTGATCGAAGGTGCGCCCGCTGAGCGGCGGCGTTACATGAATGATACGCTCTGCCAGACGGATCGGGCATACTGCGAGGCGCTGGCTGCCTATGAAAAACTGCTGCCTCAGCGCAACGCCCTGCTGCGCCGCATCGCCGAAGGCCAGGCCAGCCCGGATGAACTGACCTTCTGGGATACGCAGCTTGCGGAGCAGGGGGCCGTGCTGATTGCCGGTCGGCAGCGGCTCCTGCGCGAGTTGGAGGGGCTGGCCCAGCAGTTCCACCTCGATCTGACCGGCAGGCGGGAAGTGCTTGAGATTGACTATCGGCCCAGCTTTATCCCCACTGCGGAGGGTGACGGTCAGCGCTCTTTCGATGCGCTTGGTCTGGACTTACACCGCGAGCTGACACCACAGGCGATCATGCCCCAGTTTCTGGATGCGTTGGAGGCCGGGCGCGTGGAGCATGTGGAGCGCGGCGTGACGCTGATCGGCCCGCATCGCGATGAACTGCGCTTCCAGATCAATGCGCGTGATGTTGGCCTCTATGGTTCGCGCGGGCAGACGCGCACCGCTGTCCTCGCCTTGAAACTGGCCGAATTGTCATGGATGCGGGATCGCATTGGTGAGTGGCCCATACTGCTGCTTGACGAGGTGATCGCCGAGCTTGATGCAGAACGACGCGCCTATCTGCTGGACAATATCAACGGCGCGACGCAGGCGATCCTGACGACAACCGACCCGGCGATTTTTACGCCGTCTTTTCTGGATCGGGCCACCGTATGGCAGGTTATCGAAGGGCAGATCACCCCCGTGCAGGCCGTTTAGTGATGCCCATTGGCACGCTGACGGTAGCTGGCAAAGCTGTCTGCATTGTTCAAGGGCAGGTCATTTTCCTTGCAGTAGCGCACATAATGCCAGAAGTGGAATGAGGCCGTTCGGAGTTCGTAGCCAAAGACCTGCGCGGCGATGCCTGCGTCCCAGATGCCCGTCTCACGCCATGCCCTGAAGGTTTCTTCTCTATCGTAACCGACGCGCTGTAGATCGGCCTGCCAGTCTTTGCCATCCCAGGAAAGCAGCATGTACTGTGCTGCCGGATCGTGATTGAACGGCGCACCGACCGAACCCGGATTCAGAACGCGGTAGTTTCCTACGCGCCGATCTAATGGAACATGGGTGTGGGCACCCAGTACAACGGGGTAGGGCGTGCCGTTCAGGACTTCCAGGATGGTCTCATCGCTGTCCAGCACATAAAACCCTTCGTTGTTGCGGCGAGGAGAGCCGTGCACAACCTGAATCGTGGGTGCTCCAGGCAGCTCGACAAGGTGCTGCGTGGGCAGCGCATCCATCCAGTCTATCAATTCTTTGCTGATGGTACCCAAAGCCATGCGTATAGGTTCCCACCAGCCATCATCCCAGTCCGATGGCACATGTCCTTGCAAACAGTCCACCCAGAATGCTTCGTGATTACCCTGCACAACAGGCCACCCGGCTGCTGCGATGATGTCGAGCACTTCCCGGCTCTGTGGCCCACGTCCGACCAGGTCACCGTCCACAATGACCTGGTCAGGAGCTGTGCGCTCCAGGTCGGCCATGACGGCCCGAAGTGCGGGCAGGTTTCCATGAATATCAGCGATCACTGCGATGCGAACCATAGTGTTGCCTACCCTGAAAAATGTACAAAGCAGAAAACGAAAACTCCCGCAGCCGCTCTGCGGGAGTCAGGAAGCAAACGAACCGATTGCCTCAGCTACTCCCCAGCATCACCTGGTCAACGATTCCGGCGATTACGGCCCGTACCGGCGCATTACTGCCGCGCAGAATCTGCCGTGCGCCGTTGCCCTCATCGATGATCAGCACGGTATCGCCGACACCGGCCTGAACATCGTCAATGGCAATATCATAATATCCAGTTTCCTTGCCGTCCAGGTCCAGCCGGGCAACAAGCATCAATTTTCGCCCTTCCAGGAAGGGATGCTTGATCGTGGCGACAACGTTGCCTTTGACCCGCCCGATATACATGGATTCTCAGTCCCCTGAATCTCGCCTCAGCCATGTGGCGGTGTCGGTGTCGTCGGTCGGCGGCGCATCGTCCACATCATCCACGATGCCAACGATGGCCTGATCGACGGGGACGAAAGGGGGATTCAGGGCCAGTGCAGCCTCACGACTGGCCACGACAAAAACCAGTTCTCCCGGCCCGGCCTGCCGTGTGGCATCGGCAGCGATGATGGGTTCTCCATCCGGCTGCCGGTGCTTGTCCAGCGGCTGAATTACCAGAAACTTGACGCCTTCCAGCCCGGTGTATTTGCGGGTTGCCACCAGGGTGCCAATGACACGAGCGAATTTCATCTGGCTCCCCCCTCAAAGGCGTCCTGCGCGCTGTCGGCTGCCAGCCCCGCTTCCGGTGCTTCATCGCCTTTATGGTAAGTCGTACTGCCTGCCACCTCGATAATATCCACAATGGCCATGATGGCCGTATCAGTCGGTCGGTTTTCGGTGGCGGCGGTTTGTCTGGCGCTGGAGCCACTGGCGAACAGGACAACCTCGCCGATGCCCGCCCCGACCGCATCCGCTGCAACGCGGTAGCCGCCCAGCGGCTTCCCCTGCGGATCGATAGGTTCGATGATCAGGAGTTTCAGACCATCCAGACGGTCACTTTTCTGTGCCGCAACCACCGTACCAACCACTTTTGCCAGCAGCATCGACTCCGCCGTTATTTCTCTTCAGTTGCCATCTTGGCGTATTTCTCGGTGCCCATGGCGGCCTGCCCTTCTTCGACGCGCCCCAGCGGCATAA
>JALSTC010000577.1 GCA_026983935.1 Ardenticatenia bacterium | reverse complement strand
GTCCGCAATGCTCAACTTTTCAACCAGGTTGAAACGCATGAGCGCCAGCTCAAGGCCGTTCTGGAAAGCATCCAGGAGCCGCTGTTCACCATCACGCCGGAGTACCACATCCGGATGGTCAACGCGGCAGCCACAGAGCTGATCGGGCAGCCAGTGGAGCAGATCGTTGACCGCAAGCTCGACGAAATCACGACCACCCCCATCCTTGCGCAGGTCGCGGCGCAGATCAGAGCGGGGGAACAGCGGTTCGAACTGCGCGACGAAAAACGGGGTCGTGACTATGCCATTCAGATATCCGGATGGCAGCAGGCGGATTCCGACGTGCTGGGTTACGTGATCGTCTTCAATGACATCACCGCGTTAAAAGACCTCAGCCGCATGAAAAGTCAGATGATCCAGATGGTTTCCCATGACCTGAAGAATCCGCTGGGGGTGATCCAGGGATACACACAGTTGATGCTGATGGACCTGCAGCCGGACGACGCGCTGTACGAGATGGCAACGGACATCGCCCACGTCACCGAGCGGATGCAGACTCTGGTCATGGAACTGCTTAACCTGGAGCGCATCGAAGCCAGTGCAGCGGGTGGCGAGCGCCAGCTTTTCGACCCGATCACGCTGATCCGGCGTGTACTCACCATCGAAGAAGGCAGGGCCGCCCGCAAAAACCATACCCTGAAGCTGGAACTCCCGCAGAGCACCCCGCCGTTGATCGGCGATCCGTCTCATCTGCAAGAGGCCGTCGCCAATCTGATTGACAATGCCATCAAATACACACCGGACAACGGCACGATCACCATCCGAGCGGCGGTCGATGAGCAGGCACGGCGCTTCAATTTTGCGGTGCGGGATACCGGCTATGGCATCTCGGAAGAAGCCCAGCAAAAGCTCTTCCAGCGCTTTTACCGCGCCAAAGAACCGGGCACAGAGCACATCTCCGGCACAGGGCTGGGCCTGAGTCTGGTCAAGACTATCATCGAGCAGCACGGCGGCGAAGTCTGGTTCCGCAGCACGCCCGGCAAAGGCAGCATTTTTGGCTTCTGGCTGCCCGTCCCCAACAAAGAAGAAATTGAGGCAACAATCGAAGCCAACAAGCAGACGGAAGCCGAAGCCCTCCAGAAAAGAAAACCCCCGGACGGCTCCTGACTCCCCTCAGCGTCCGGTCGGCGCTACCGCGCCACTGCCGTCTGTGTGGCGTTGTAAGCGTCGTCTGTCGCCTGCAGCCCCAGGTCAAGTGTGATCGTGGCATCACTGCCGCCATCAGATGCAGTGCCCGGCCCCGGCAGACTGCTCAGGATGGCCAGCAGCACGGCGAGCACCAGCACAGCGACCACACCAACCAGGATCACGCGCCGCCAGTAAGCGCGGCGTGCCTTTCCCGGCAGCATGACATGCTCCCGCAGCCAGCGCCGCTGCAGACCACCGTTGATGATCAACCGCCCATCTTCCAGCCGCAGCACGTCCTCATATTCCAGCCGCCGCCAGATGGCATTCACCGTGCGCGGCTCCAGCGGATTCTCCGCAGCGATCAGCCAGGCCCCGATGTCGTCAGGGGGAACGGGGGTCGGCGGCTCGCCCTGGCTGAGGACACTCAGCGCCGTCAGCACCAGACGATCCTGCGGCGTCCCCCCCGTCCAGGCTGCTCCCAGCGTATCCCCGGCCATTCCCAGCGCCATCTCGATCACGGCCTCCACATCCGCCGCGCCGACTTCCCCGCTGCCCGTTTTGTCCGCCTGCTCAAAAAGCAGCCAGCCCATCAACTGAGTCAGGTAAGGATGACCCGCCGCCAGATCGAAGATCGCGTCCAGCGCTTCAGGCGTGTAGATGAGTGTCCCGGCAGCCGGGCCGGTCAGCAGGGCATCCGCCTCATGGCGCGGCAGCCGTCCCAGCCGATAGATCAGCGCCGGGTCAAAAGGCAGGCCAACGGCCAGCACGTCCTGCTCATAACGCGCATCGAAGGCCATGACCATATCAAAATGCGCGTGTTCTTCCAGCAGGGCAGCCAGAAAGGTAAAGCTGTCCTCCGGCAGCGAACGGCCCACCGCATGCAGCAGCCGCTCCGCATTATCCACCAGCAGCAGCAGATGGCGGCCCTGCCGCATGGCATGCAGCCCTTCGGTCATATAATCGCCAAGCAGCGCCTTGCGCAGCGCGTCCGGTTCTGCGGGCAGCGTCGGCAGTCGGGCAGATTGAATGTCCAGTATTTCCAGGGCCTGGGGGATGGTCGCCGCTAGCGCACTGAGCCAGGCCTGTTCTCCGGCGACGGTTCCCGCCCGCAGCGAAAGCCGGATGGGGCAGTAGTGCGGGTCCAGATGCTCCGGAATCTGTCGCAGCAGTGAGCTTTTGCCCATCTGAGCAGCGCCCAGAATCACCGGCACACGGCGCTGATGCCCACCGACAAGGTGCGTCTGAAGAAAAGCCAGCGCTTCCGTCCGCCCGGCGAAGCGCTCCGGATCACTCACTGGCGTGCTGTACTGATACGGATTCTCGGCCATCGAGTCCTCTCACACGTGCCGCTGCCATGCCACTGCCAGTGTAGACATCCTGCCGGGCAGCGTCAAGTCCAGCCCGATAGAATTGACCATAGCCCGGCACGCCTTCCGCCGTTATAATGTTGGCCGTTATCCATCAGGCGGCGCTGTCTGCCCCCGCTTCTTCCGCCCGGGTATGAGCAGCGCCCCGACAAAGGCCAGAACGCACACCATGACAGTTTCAACATCCTCTCCACCCCCGGCGAATTCGACCGACGACCGCCCGCAGGTGCGGCTGCTGGCGCTGGTCGGTATGCCCGGCGCGGGCAAGACACTGCTGGCGCAGTACCTGGAAAAAAAAGGATACGCCAAAGTGCGGTTCGGCGCGATCACCATTGATGAACTCAAGAAGCGCGGGATGGCAGTCACACCCCAGAACGAAAAGACCGTCCGCGACGACATCCGCGCCAGAGAGGGCATGGATGCCTATGCACGCCGTGCGCTGCCTGCCATCCGCGAGGCGCTCAAGTCTCATCGCAGCGTGATCATTGACGGGCTGTACAGCTTCAGCGAATACAAGACACTCAAGAAGGAATTCGGCGATCAACTGGTCGTCGTGGCCGTTGTCAGCGATCGCCGCCTGCGCTATCAACGGCTTGGCTCACGTCCGGACCGTCCGCTCACGCCGGAAGAGGCCGAATGGCGCGACATTCAGGAGATCGAGACACTGGAAAAAGGCGGCTCGATCGCCATCGCCGATTATTTCATCCTCAACAACAGCTCACCGGAGGCCGCGCTGGCCGAGATGGATCGCATCCTGCAGGAGCTGCGGCTGCAGCCGTGAGGCCGCCCCACTACAATCCCGCCGCGCAAACCGTGAATTCCGCGACCTCATGCCAGCGCCCGCCAAATGTATCCCGCGTCTCCAGCATCACATAGCGCGCCTCGACCGGCTCAGGCAGATCAAAGGCCAGCATCCGGTGGTAGCGGTCATCCAGCAGGGTGGCAAAAACCTGCTCAAAGGCTGCGGGCTGTGTGTCCGTGGTAGAGACCAGCACGGCAAAGCGGCTGACGTTATAGGCATCATCGTCGCCGCCCGTCGCCGAGGGATTGATGCGGATGCTCCCGATGCGCTGCACGCCGCCCACCAGATCGAGGATCACATACTCCGGGCGGGCGCTTTCCTCGCCGGGGCTGGAGGCCCAGCCCCTTTCTTCGTCACCGTCAATCAGATACTCCGCCAGCCAGCGCCCGCCGAACTCGCTGGAGAACCCCACAACCGCCCCGCCCGCTGCTGCTGACGAAACATCCCGGCACGGCGGCAGTGTGGCCGTCTCCGGCGGACGCGCCTGAAGACCGGCCCCGTCAATCGTCAGCGTGAACGGCCCGCCACCGGCAAAGCTCCGCACGCGCACCACGATCAGGCCGGGATCGGGCAGCGCGAGCGTCAGCGCCGCATCTCCCAGAGCGGGCAGATCAAATTCCGGCCCGTGATCGTCGTTATCGGCCAGCCGCCGCCCATCGGCATCATAAATTTCCAGCACCGGATCAAAGGCCAGGCTGGTCAGCGTGGCGGTCATCTGCGCGTTTTCCAGGGCATACAGGCGGTATTCCATATAAGGCTGACCGGGGCGCAGTTGGGCGCTGATCACGTAAGGCGGCTCACCGCTGAGGCTGCCGCCCAGAGTTGAGCAGGCATTGAACTCGGTGGCTTCAAAGTACGTCCCGCCGTAGTTACTCAATGGGCGCAGCATGACATAGCGGGCCTCTGTCGGCGGAAAAGCATAGTAACGCAGTGTGTTCTCGCGCGGCGCTTCTGCCTGCAGGACGGGCGTGAACGTCTCCGGGTCGCCCATTTCCAGCGACACGGCAACCTCAAAGCTCCGCACGCTGTCATTGGCAAAGCCCGCCGACGGCGAAAAGCCATCGAACATCACCCCACCCAGCATGACCGGCTGGCTGCCGCTGACCTCAAAAATCAGATACGGCGCGGTGTCATCACTGCGCGATGACCAGCCGGTCGTCAGGTCGCCGTCAATCAGATTGATGGCCGAAAAATCGCTGCCGAAGGCGGAAGAAGCCGCCGCCACATCGTCCAGCACATTGTCACACGTCGGCTCCTCCGTCCCGGCCTCCACCGGCACATCCCCGACGCCGAAAACCGATCCCTCGATGGTCAGCAGAAAGCGACCGCCGCCCTCGCCCTCAAAAGAGCGCACCAGCGCCGCGTAGCGGCCATCGGCGGGCACGTCAAACGTCACCGCGGAATCGGTGCGGCGCGGCAGCGCAAGGTCGGGATCATGATCGTCATTGCTGGCGATCAGGGTTCCCGCCGCGTCATAGATTTCCAGCACGGTATCAAAATCGGTGCTGGTCAGGGTGAGCGTGATCGCTGCCCCGCTGGCAGCCTGAAAAGCGTAGGCCAGCCGGTCAGTCGGCAGGTTGAGCAGGCCCGCGACCACGCTACCCCCGGCGTTCTGCACGATGCTGATCGCCCGCTGTTCCACCACTTCGACGCCGTGCAGCGTCAGTGTGTACGCCCCGTCCGCCTCGCCGCCATAGCCCCCCACCCGCACGGCAAGCAGGCTGTCCGCGGCGGGCGTGAAAATCACCGCCGAGTCATGCCGGTTCGGCAGGCGCAGCTCAGTGTCGTTGTCGTCGTTATAGGCCACCTGCTGGCCGATGGAATCGTAAACGCCCAGCACGGTATCAAAATCGGCGCTGGTCAGCGTGATCGTGACCGGTACGCCCCCCCGCACACGCACCAGCACCTCGTTTTCTGGCTCCAGCACGGTCAGCGTGCCGTTCAGGGTAACGGCCTCGCCGCCCTGCCGGAGGCCATCCCCCGCAGCAGGCGGCCACGCCGCCGCGATCAGCAGCAGCGCCATCAGGCCGACCCACGCCCGGCGCTTCATCCCTCACGCCCTCCAGGATTTGTTTTGTGCCCGTCCATGACCGATCTTCAGCATCTCGATTCCTCTGCTGGCAACTATACCCTCGTCCCGCACTGCGCGACAAGTCAACTCTTAGCATCTCCCTGTGGCAGTTCATAAGGCCCGCAAGCCACCCTCAGCCGCCCTGAAGAAACGACAGCAGCACACCGCCATAGAGCAGCCACAGCGTCCCGCTGATGACCAGCGCCACACGCGGCCAGCGGATGGCGAACAGAGCAAAGGCGGGCATGAGGCTGTAAAGCGTGGCATAGGGCACAAAGAACAACCAGGCCAGCACGCCCAGAATCGGGTCCTTCCGCCGAAAGGCGCGCCAGCTCAACAGCAGCCCCATCAGCCAGGCCAGCGGCGCAGGCATCAGGCGTGAAGGCGCGATGTTGATACGGGAACCCCAATCGCCCAGCGTATTGGTCTGGATATCCGCCAGCATCTTCCCCGGCCAGCCCGGCCACAGAATCAGCGCCACAAGCACCACGACCAGCACCACGCCCCCGGCCCGCAGCACATCCCGCCCGCGAAAGCTCAAGCCGTAGCCCAACGCCACCTGCGGCTTGACCAGCAGCAGCGGCCCGCTCCAGGCAGGCGGCACCAGCAGCCCCAGGCAGACCAGCCACTCCATGTTGATTTCCAGGGCGGTATCAAAGGCAATCGCCGAGGTCAGCGTCAGCAGGACGGCCTTCAGCCCGCCGCCGAACTTGAAAACTACCGCCGTCAGGATGGCGAAGTACAGGGCCATCTGCGCCAGCACAGACCAGCGCAGCGGCAGCAAACCGGCGGGTACAAGCAGTACGGCGGTCCAGGGCACATAGGGGAAAGCAAGCGCCGGATAGGGGTCGGCCAGATGATGCAGCGCCTGCGTGAAGGTGGTGTCCTGGTCACGCCAGACGGGGACGCCCGTCGCCGCCTCAAAGCGCAGCGCCACCAGCCACCACACGACGGCCAGCATCAGCGCCAGCACCAGCGTCAGAGAGAACTCAGTGCGGCGGCTCAGATGGGACAAAGACACTCCCCCGATGCGATTCCACAGGTCGGTACAGGATACGCTCATGATACCACACCACCCTGCCGGAGAAGCAACGCAAAAACGGCGGGCCGCCTCAGCAGCCCGCCGTCTTCATAATGTCCCTCTACAGCTCAGTCGCCCGTTGCCGGAGAGAGCGCCGGTGACGGAGCCTCTTTGCCGTTCCCGGAGCCGGTCAGATCGACCTGCCGCCGGAACTGGCTCATGTACAGATCGTGGTAGACGCCGCCCGCCTTGAGCAGGCTGTCATGTGTGCCGCGCTCCACGATCTCGCCGTGCTGAATGACCAGCACCTGATCGGCGTTGCGGATCGTGCTCAGCCGGTGCGCCACGACGATACTTGTCCGGCCTTCCAGCAGCCGGGTAAGCGCCTTCTGAATCAGGCGCTCCGTGCGAGTGTCCACGCTGCTCGTCGCCTCATCCAGCAGCAGGATGCGCGGATCGGCCAGCGCCGCACGGGCGATGGCGATCAACTGGCGCTGGCCCTGGCTGAGCGTCTTGCCACGCTCGCCCAGCACCGTGTTGTAGCCCTCCGGCAGCGCCTGGATGAAGTCGTGCGCCAGCGCAAGCTTTGCCGCCGCCTCGATTTCCTCATCGGTGGCTTCTGGCCGCCCGTAGCGGATATTGTTGGCGACGGTATCGCTGAACAGCACCGTATCCTGTAAGACAATGCCAAGCTGGCGGCGCAGGCTGCGGCGCGTCACCTGACGCACATCATAGCCATCAATGCGCACCACGCCATCCGTGACATCGTAGAAGCGCCCGATCAGGTTGACGATGGTCGTCTTACCCGCGCCGGTCGGCCCGACCAGGGCCACCGTCTGGCCCGGCTCCACGCGAAAGCTAATGTGCTTGAGCACCGGCTCATCGGGGTTGTAGGCAAACGACACGTCGTCGAATTCGATCAACCCCTTGATCGGCGGTAGTTCAACGGCATCCGGCGCGTCCACAATGTCGGGCTGCTCGTCCAGCATTTCGAACATGCGCTCCGCCCCGGCCACCGCGCTCTGAATCTGCGCCCACAGGTTGGAGATGACCTGAATGGGATAGTTGACACGCTGCACGTAGCGGATGAACGCCACGATCACGCCAACCGTGACCACGCTCCCGGCCAGCGGCTGGCCGCTCAGGGCGAATGCCCCCCCAACCCCGGCCACCACTGCCAGCGTGACATTGCCCAGCACGTCCAGCGAGGGCCGCAGGGCGCTGGTGATGGCGACAGCCCGCACGTTGGCATCGCGGTTGGCGGCGTTTGATTCGCGGAAGCGCTCAATGTTCTCTTCTTCGCGGCTGAAGGCCTGCACCTCACGCACACCGGAGATGCTCTGCTCCAGATCGGTGTTGACCGTGCCCATTTCGGCACGAGTCTGACGGAAGGCCTGCCGCGCACGGTTGGCCAGCCACATCGTCACCAGGAACATCACTGGCAGCATGACCAGCACGATCACGGAAAGCGCCGGCTGGAGCAGCACCATTGCCACCACAAAACCGATCAGGTTCAGCATCTGCGCAATGACCTGCACCAGCGATGAATTGATCGCCTGGGCGATGGTATCGGCATCGTTGGTCAGGCGGCTCATGACATCGCCCGCCCGATTTTTGTCGTAGTAGCTGAGCGTCAGGCGGTGAATCTGGTCAAAGATTTCATCGCGAAGCTGCGTCAGCACCCGCTGCCCGGCATAGGCCATCAGATAGAACTGCCCGCCGCTGGCCAGCGCCCCGATCACCGACAGCACCGCGTAGAAGATCATCAGCCCGGCCAGGCCGCCCGCGTCCGGCTGCGTGGGGTTATCCACCAGCGCACAGCTTTCCCCCGCCGGGGCGATGAAGCAGTCAATGGCCTGCCCGATGAGGAAAGGCCGCACCGCCTGCACCCCGGTGGAGAGCAGCAGCAGCACTCCCACCCCGATGATCAACAGCAAATAGGGCCGGAAGTAGCGCAGCAGACGTGCCAGCGTGCGCCATGTGCTCCGTGCCTTGCGTGCATCCTGCGACAGCGCGTGCCGCATATGTCCTCCGCCCATCATGCGAGCACCTCACTTTTCTCGGCGTCTGCCGCCGCTGCGATATCCTGCTCTTCCACGTCGTCCACGAGCTGGCTGTGGTAGATATCCGCGTAGATTTCGTTGGTCTCCAGCAGCTCCTCATGCGTACCGATCCCGGCAATACGCCCTTTCTCCAGAACGATGATCTGGTCAGCATTGAGCACGGTGCTGATGCGCTGGGCGATGACGAAGCTCGTCCGCCCCTTCATCAGTTTATCCAGCGCCTTCTGAATCTCGTACTCGGTCTGCAGGTCCACACTGCTGGTCGAGTCGTCCAGAATCAGAATGCGCGGGTCCATCAGCAAAGCGCGGGCAATGGCAATACGCTGCTTCTGCCCACCGCTGAGCGTCACACCGCGCTCCCCGACCGGCGTATCATAGCCATCGGGGAAGCTCATGATGAAGTCATGCGCTGCCGCCGCCTTCGCCACCGCCTCGATCTCTTCCTGTGTGGCGTCAGGCCGCCCAAAAGCGATGTTATCCCGGATCGTCCCGGCAAAGAGGCGCGTCTCCTGCAGCACGATCCCGATCTGGCGGCGCAGGCTTTCCAGCGTCACATCGCGCACATCAATGCCATCAATCCGCACTGCGCCCTCGCTGACATCATAGAAGCGCGGGATCAGGTTGATGATCGTGCTCTTGCCGCTGCCGGTCGCGCCCAACAGGGCCACGGTCTGCCCCGGCTCCGCCACAAAACTCACATGGTCAAGCACCGGCTCTCCGCTGGAGAAATAGCGGAAGGTCACGTTGTCGAATTCCACCCGGCCCTCGATCTCGCCCAGCGGCTTCGCATCGGGGGCGTCACGCACATCATTCTGCGCGTCGAGAATCTCAAAGATGCGCGCCCCGGAAGCCGCCGCCTGCCCGGCCATGGCGATGATCATGCCAAGCTGCCCAATGGGGAAGAAGGCGATCAGCAGGTACGAACTGAAAGCCACCAGCTCGCCAACGGCCAGCGATCCCTCAATGACGAAGTTGCCCCCCACCCAGGTGATAACCATCTGGCCGATTTCGGAAACCATAAAGACGAAGGGGAACATGAAGGCCATCAATGCGCTGACCCGCAGACTCTGCTTCATCAGGGCAAGATTGGCCTTGCCGAACTTATGCCGCTCATCATCCTCGCGGGCAAAAGCCTTGACCACGCGGATGCCCGTCAGGTTTTCCTGCAAGATCGTATTGAAAACGTCCAGCCGCTCCTGCACACGGCGGAAGGCGGGCTGGATCATGCGGCCAAAGATGATGAACATCCCCAGCGCAATGGGCAGGATGGGCACAATCACCAGCGCCAGCCGCCAGTTCTTGGCAAAGATGATCACACCGGTCAGCAGAATCAGCACGATGGCATTGATCGCCATCAGAAAGCCGCGGGCAATGAACATCCGCAGCCGCTCAACATCGCTCGTCGCCCGTGTCATAAGCTGGCCGGTCTGGGCGCGGTCATGATAGCTGAAGCTCAGGCGCTGAATCTTTTCGAAAAGCTCGTTGCGCAGATCAAAGGCCACGCCCTGGCTGACCCGTTCGCTGAGGTAGCCCTGGGCGAAGTCAAACAGGCCGCGCACCATAGAGAGCACCACCAACCCGACCGCGACCCGAATCACCAGGTCGTAGTTCCCGGCATAGATGCCA
>JALSTC010000576.1 GCA_026983935.1 Ardenticatenia bacterium | reverse complement strand
CACGATTCTGGGCGTCCCCGCCGGGATCGTTTCCGCCATGCACCGCGACCGGCTGCCCGATCACGTGTCGCGGGCGATCTCGTTGTTTTTCGTCAGTTTTCCATCTTTCTGGCTGGCGATGATTTTTCAACTTGTCTTTGGCCGCCTGCTGGGATGGTTTCCCATCGGGCGGCGGTTTCCCGTGGTCATGCCGCCGCCGCCGACCGTCACCGGCCTTTACCTGATTGACAGCCTTGTGGCAGGCGACCTGACCGCATTCAGCACGGCGCTGTCACACATCCTTATCCCGGCCCTGGTACTGTCCTTCAGTGCGCTGGCAAGCATTACACGCATCACGCGGGCCAGCATGTTGGAGGTGCTGGACAAGGATTTCGTTCGCCAGGAGCGTGCCATTGGCATCCCGCACCGGATCATCATCACCAAGTACGTCCTGCGCAATGCGTTCATCGCCACACTGACCGTGATCTCGCTCAATTTCGGCTGGCTAATGGCCGGGGCGGTGCTGATTGAAACGATCTTCGACTGGCCGGGGCTGGGACTGTACGCCGTTGAGTCGTCTCTGCGCCTGGATTTTCAGCCGATTATGGGCATCACGCTCATTTACGGCATTGTGTTTAGCCTGATCAATATTCTGACCGATGTTGTCTACGGGATTCTGGACCCCCGGATACGTTATGGTTGAACAGAGTGAAAGCCCGGTGCAGTCGCAGTATACGCTGGCCTCCGCCCGCTGGGAGAATTTCCGGCGCGGCGTTTACCGCTTCCGTCGGAATATGCTTTCCATGGTAGGTCTGGGCATTCTGGTGGTGATCATCATTGTTGCCGTCATTGCTCCCATCATTGTGCCTTACCCGGGAGATGCGACCGGGGACGTACATCCACTCGATCGGCTGCAAGCGCCCAGCAGCGAGCACTACTTCGGCACGGATAAGGTCGGGCGCGACATCTTCAGCCGTGTCTTGATGGGCACGGGGCTGGCCTTACAGGTCGGCACGGTGATTATCCTGCTGGCGGCAGGCATCGGCGTGACGATCGGCGGCGTGGGGGGCTATTTTGGCGGCTGGATTGATGATATCCTGATGCGTTTCACAGATATCTTCCTGACCGTGCCCGCCTTGATTCTGGCGATTGCTATCACGGCGGCCCTGGGCCGGGGAATCATCAACACCATGATCGGCATCGCGCTGGTGTGGTGGCCGGGCTTTGCCCGGCTCACGCGCAGCCTGGTGCTCTCCCTGCGCGAGGAGCCGTTTGTGGAGGCGGCACGCGGTCTGGGAGCCAACCATGCCCGCATCCTGTTTCGTCACATCCTGCCCAATGCCGTCTCGCCGATCATCGTCAAGATGAGCACGGATTTCGGGTTTGCCGTGCTGACGGCGGCGGCGCTGGGCTTCATCGGGCTGGGTGCGCAGCCGCCCACGCCGGAATGGGGCGCAATGATCAATGATGGACGCGCCTATTTCCCCGATGAATGGTGGGTGGCGACTTTTCCCGGTATGGCGATCTTTTTGCTGGTTTTCAGCCTGAATCTGCTGGGAGATGGTCTGCGCGATGTGCTTGATCCGCGTGCCCGCCGCTAGACCGGAAGACAGGCAGCGGCTTTAGTCCTGACGATTGAATGCGTGTTCATATGCCGGAAGACACACTGCTCGATATTCAAGACCTGCATTTGCAGTTCAAGACCTTTGACGGTACAGCCAAAGTGCTGGCGGGCGTGAACCTGAGCATGCGGCGCGGGGATGTGCTGGGGCTGGTCGGGGAGACTGGCTGTGGCAAGACGATGACGGCCCTTTCGGTGGCCCGCCTGATCCCCATGCCACCCGGCGAGATCACCCGCGGGCGCGTGCTGTTCAACGGGGAAGATGTGCTGCTCAAGTCCGACGATGAAATGCAGCAGTTTCGTGCCCGGCATCTGGGCATGATCTTTCAAGACCCGGTCACCAATCTCAACCCCCTGTTTTCCATCCGCGAACAACTGATGGATGCTGTGCTGTACCGGCAGGAGATCAACGGTCGGGCGGCGGCGCGCTGGCGCGGCTTTATGCCCTCGGTGCGGCAGAAGCGCCGGGAAGCGTTCGCGCGCGTGGTGGACCTTATGCGGCTGGTGGGCATCCCGGAGGCGGAACGGCGCATCCACGAGTATCCGCACCAGTTCAGCGGTGGGATGCGGCAGCGCGTGCTGATCGCTATGGCGCTGGCGGGGGACCCCGACCTGCTTATTGCCGATGAACCAACGACGGCCCTTGATGTGACCATTCAGGCGCAGATTCTGCGGCTGATCAGGCAGCTTGTGGATCAACTGCATCTGACCGTCCTGCTGATCACGCACAATCTGGGCGTGGTGGCCCGGACGTGTGAGCGCGTGGCCGTCATGTATGCCGGACGTGTGGTCGAGGAAGCGCCGGTAGCGGAGCTTTTCCGGAATCCACAGCATCCCTACACGCAGGGGCTTATCAAGGCTTTGCCGGGCAAGCACACCGCACGGGGCGAACTGCAGAACATCCCCGGCACGATTCCGAACCTGAACGATCCGCCGCCCGGCTGCCGCTTTCATCCCCGCTGTGCGCAGGTGATGGATGTCTGCCGCCGGGAAGTGCCCGGCATGGTGACCATCGGCCCGGATCATCACGTTTACTGTCATCTGCACTCGGAGACACCATGACGAACGGCAGTCCTCTGCTTGAAGTGCGCCATCTCAAAAAGTATTTTCCCATCAGGGGTGGCTTTCTCAACCGCCGTGTCGGGGATTTAAAGGCAGTGGATGATGTCAGCTTCAGCGTGCCTCGCGGTAAGACCCTGGGGCTTGTCGGCGAGTCCGGCTCCGGTAAGACGACGGCGGGCAAGTGCGTGATCCGCCTGATCGAGCCGACCGCCGGGGAGATTTACTTCGACGGCGTTGACCTGATGACGCTTTCCGACCGCGAGATGCGGCGCAGACGGCTGGATATGCAGATGATCTACCAGTCGCCTGCCGCTTCGCTGAATGGCCGTATGACCATCGGGCAGATCATTGCCGAGCCGCTCTGGATTCACGAACGGCTGCGGGGGCGTCAGGCCAAAGAGCGGGTGATGGAACTGCTGCACGTCGTGGGGCTGAAGGACGAGCATTACTACCGCTATCCTCACGAATTCAGCGGCGGGCAGCAGCAGCGGGTGGGGATTGCGCGGGCGCTGGCTGTGAATCCCCGGCTGCTGGTGCTGGATGAGCCGACTTCCGCGCTGGACGTCTCCGTGCAGGCGCAGGTGCTCAATCTGCTGCAGCGGCTGCAGGATGAGTTTGAACTCACGTTTCTGTTCATCTCACATGATCTGGGCGTGGTGCGTCACATGTGCGATGACGTGGCGCTGATGTACATGGGCGTGATCGTGGAGGTGGCCGATTTCGAAACGATCTTCGAGGAACCCAAACACCCCTACACCCAGGCGCTCATCTCGGCCATCCCGGAGATCGATCCGGCGGCTTCCCGCGAGGAAATTGTGCTGCAGGGGGAGTTGAGCGCCCGGCAGCCGGTGCAGGGCTGTCCCTTTGCGCCCCGCTGCCCGGCAAACAAGCTTGACATCTGCGAGACCATCCGACCCGAACTGGTGGAAATCCAGGAGGGGCATCAGGTGGCTTGCCATCTTTACCCCGCGCCCTGAGCGACCGGGCGGCCATCCGATGTTCTTCATCCCTGTACTTATCCGACCGCTGTGTCTTTTGAAAGGAGAAAGCACGTGCGCATTGGCATTGATGTAGGGGGCACGAACACCGATGCCGTTCTGATGGACGGCACAGAGGTGATCAGCACCACCAAAACGCCCACAACGCCCAACGTGACCGACGGCATCATTACGGCATTGAAGAACCTGGTTGCCCGGTCCGGGCTGGACGTGAATCAGTTGACGGGGGTCATGCTGGGAACGACGCACTTCACGAATGCGGTGGTGGAGCGCAAACACCTGCAGCCGACGGCCTGCATCCGCCTGGGGCTGCCCGCGACAACCTCGCTGCCGCCGATGACCGACTGGCCGGATGAACTGCGGGAGGCGGTTGGCGGGCATTATTACCTGGCGCATGGCGGACACGAATTTGACGGGCGTGAAATCTCGCCGTTTGATGCTGACGAGATACGGGGCATTGCAGAAGCAATTAAGAAAAAGGGCATCAATGCCGTGGCTGTTTCGTCGGTCTTCTCTCCGGTCAATACGACCTTTGAGGAGCAGACAGCGGACATCGTTCGTGAGGTGATCCCCGATGCCAACATCACACTGTCCAGCACTATCGGGCGCATCGGCCTTCTGGAGCGCGAAAACGCCGCGATCATGAATGCCTGCCTGCGTGACCTGGCAATCCGCACCATAGACGGCTTCAAGACCGCGCTCGATGAGATGCACATCAGCGCGCCGTTCTACATCAGCCAGAACGACGGCACGCTGATGAACGCCGATTTTGCCGCCGCCTACCCGGTGCTGACGTTCGCCTCTGGCCCGACCAACAGTATGCGTGGCGCGGCCTTTTTGAGCGGCCTGAAGGATGCCATCGTCATTGATGTCGGTGGCACGACGACGGATATCGGCGTGCTGCAAAATGGCTTCCCGCGTGTCGCTTCGCTCGCGGTGAGCATTGGCGGTGTGCGGACCAACTTCCGTATGCCGGATACCTACTCCATCGGGCTGGGCGGCGGTTCGATCATCCGGCGCGATCCGCTCAAAGTCGGCCCGCAGAGCGTCGGCTACGAGCTGACGAGCAAAGCCAGAGTCTTCGGCGGCGATGTGCTGACCACCACCGATGTGGTTGTGGCTTCCGGCAAGGTCACGGACGTGGGGGATGCCGACAGGGTGAACGGGCTTGACCCGGCGCTGATTCAGGCGGTGGAAGATCGCATCGAGGAAATGATCAACGTCGCCGTCGATCGGATGAAGACCAGCGCGACTCCCGTCCCCGTGATTATCGTTGGCGGCGGCAGCATTCTTGTTCAGCGTCCGGTGGCCGGTGCGTCGGAGATCGTCAAGCCCGACCACTTTCCGGTCGCCAATGCCATCGGCGCGGCCATCGCCCAGATCGGCGGCGAATGCGACCGCATCTTCTCGCTGGCAGAAATGAGCCGCGATGATGCGCTGGCCCAGGCCCGGCAGGAAGCCACCGACCGGGCGGTCAGCGCCGGCGCAGACCCGGACACCGTCGAGATCGTTGACGTGGAAGAGGTGCCGCTGGCCTATTTACCCGGCAACGCCACGCGCATCATGGTGAAGGCAGTTGGAGACCTGGCAGGAAGCTAAACATGCGAATCATAGACGAAAAAAACGTGGAAGACCTCGCGCTCGGTGCGGCGGTGCTGGGCACAGGCGGGGGCGGTGATCCGTATGTCGGGATGCTGATGGCGAAGCAGGCCATCCGCGATTACGGCCCGATAGAGCTGTACGATCTTGATGAATTCGATGATGACGACCTGGTGGTTCCGACGGCGATGATGGGTGCGCCGACGGTCATGATCGAGAAGCTGCCGAACGGCGATGATTTTGTTCATGCCTTCGAAGCCGTCAGCAAATACATCGGCAAGCCGGTGAAAGCAACGATGACCATCGAGGCGGGCGGTCTGAACTCGGTTGTGCCGATCTACGTCGCCGCCCGGCTGCGCCTGCCCATGGTGGACTGTGACGGGATGGGCCGTGCCTTCCCGGAGATTCAGATGGTCACGCATACCATCTACGGCATTTCGGCCACACCGTTCGCCATGGCGGATGCCAACGGCAACACCGTGCTGATGGAAACGATCAACAACCGCTGGACGGAAACCTTCGCCCGCAGTGTGACCATTGACATGGGCGCGATGGCCAGCATCGCCCTCTATGCGGCGACGGTCGGCCAGCTCAAAGAGGCAGCCATCCGCGGCATCGTGACAAAGGCCGAAGCGATCGGCAAGACGATCCGGCTGGCCCGCGTTCAGGAGGAAGACCCGGTCAAGACCGTGCGGGAGGCGGTCGGCGGGCTGCTGATCTTCAAGGGCAAGATCGGGGATGTTGAGCGCCGCACGGAGGGCGGTTTTGCGCGGGGGACGGCGCATATCCTCGGCATTGACGACTATGCCGGGCAGGAGGCACGTCTGCACTTCCAGAATGAACACCTGGCTTTTCAGGTGAACGGTGAGTACGCGGTGACGACGCCCGATCTGATTGCCCTGCTGGACGTTGACACCGGCGAACCGGTGACGACGGAGGGCATGCGCTACGGCTTCCGCGTGGCGGTGATCGGCATCCCCTGCTCGGAGAAGTGGCGCACGCCAAAAGGCCTGGAGCTGGTCGGGCCTCGCTACTTCGGCTATGACGTGGACTATGTCCCCGTTGAAGAACGTTATGGATAAAATCGAACGGCATGGGGAATGCCTCATCCCGGCGAAGAAAGCGCGGAACCATGCGCCTGCTCCATGAGGAGAATGTCAGGGATATCGCGCTGGGAGCGGCGGTGCTGGGCACGGGCGGCGGTGGTGATCCGTACATCGGCATGCTGATGGCCTGCGCCGCCGTCCGCCAGTACGGCCCGGTGACACTCTACACGCTGGACGAACTGGCCGACGATGATCTGATCATCCCCTCCGCAGGGATGGGCGCGCCGACCGTCGCCGTGGAAAAACTGCCTAACGGCGATGATTACGTCAGCGCTTTTCAGGCATTGGAGCGCTACCTGGGACGATCGGCACGGGCCACCATGAGCATCGAGGCGGGCGGCCTGAATTCGGTCGTGCCGATCTACGTCGCCGCCCGGCTGCGCCTGCCCATGGTGGACTGCGACGGCATGGGCCGCGCCTTCCCGGAGATTCAGATGGTGACGCACACACTCTACGGCATCTCGGCCACGCCGTTCACGCTGGCCGATGTACACGGCAACGTCGTGCTGATGGAAACCATCAACAATCGCTGGACGGAAACCTTCGCCCGCACGATTGCCGTTGATATGGGAGCCGAGGCGGCGACGGCCATGTACCCGGCGACGGCTGGCCAGCTCAAAGAAGCAGCCATCTCCGGCACCATTACCCTGGCGGAGACGATCGGCCAGACGATCCGCCAGGCCCGCAGCACCGAAGAAAACCCGGTTGATACGGTGCGCAACGCGGCGGGCGGCTTCCTGATCTTCAACGGGAAGATCACGGATGTGCAGCGCCGCACAACGGGCGGCTTTGCGCGCGGTGACGCGCGGCTGGAAGGCATTGATGACTACAGGGGCCAGACGCTGACGCTGCATTTTCAGAATGAGCACCTTGCCGCACGGGTGGATGGCGTCTATAAGGTGACGACGCCCGATCTGATCGCCGTGCTGGATATTGACACGGGCGAGCCGATCACCACAGAAGCGCTGCGTTACGGCTGCCGCGTGGCTGTGATCGGCATCCCCTGTTCGGGGAAGTGGCGTACAGATGAAGGCCTGGCACTGGCAGGGCCGCGCTATTTCGGCTATGACGTGGATTACACCCCGGTTGAAGAGGTATATGAATGATTATAGAACGTGAACTTTCGCTCCGCGATGTGCGTGCCATTGCGATCGGTGCCGGTATCCTCGGCACAGGAGGCGGCGGCAACCCATACCTGGGCCGTCTCTGGCTGGAGAAGGAAATGAAAGCGCGCGGTGCAGGCCCACGCATCATTGCCGTCGAAGACGTACCCGATGACGCTTTTGTGTGCGGTCTGAGCGGCATGGGCGCGCCGACCGTCGGCATCGAGAAGCTGCCGGAGACAGAAGAATTCGTCAACGTCGTCCGTGCGCTGGAAGACCATATCGGCCAGCAAATGGCCGCGCTCATTATCGGCGAGATCGGCGGCTCCAATTCCATGCGTCCGCTGGTCTGTGGGCTGCAAATGGGCCTGCCCATCGTGGATGGCGACGGCATGGGGCGTGCTTTCCCGGAGCTGCAAATGGACACGTTCATCATCGGCGGGGTGTCGGCCAGTCCGATGGCGCTGACCGATAGCTGGGGCAATGCCGTGCTGTTCCCCAATATTGACTCGCCCTTCCGGGCAGAGGCCTATGCCCGCGCCCTGACGATTCAGATGGGCGGACGGGCGGCGCTGGCGATGCCGCTGATGACCGGCCTGCAGATGAAGAACACCATCATTCGCGATACACTGTCGCTGGCGCGGCGCATCGGTGAGCTTGTGCTCCAGACGCGGGAAAGCCACGACGATCCCTCCGAGGCCGTGGCCGCGCTGTGCAACGGGCGGGTGCTGTTTCGCGGCAAGATCACCGACGTGAACCGTCGGACGACCACGGGCTTTGCCCGCGGTGAGGTAAAGCTGGCGGCGTTCGGCAGCGCCAATGACACCATGCGCATTGTGTTTCAGAATGAAAATCTGGTGGCCTGGCACAATGAGGAAATTGTGTGCACGGTGCCGGATTTGATCTGCGTGCTGAACCTGGAAGATGGCGAACCGGTCAGCACGGAACTGCTGCGCTACGGCCTGCGGGTGAGCGTGTTGGGCCTGCCCGCGGCCCGTGAACTCAAAACGCCGGAGGCGCTGACCATCGTTGGCCCGGCGGCCTTCGGTTACGATATGCCTTTCCACCCCCTGCCGGGCCATCTTCTGTAGATTGTATGCTCTGGCGGGGCATCGCTCGTGGGGCTATCATAGCCGCTGAGACGTTCGATCTATCTTTGCCGCCGCCTGCCCCGGAGATTCTGCCTCATGCCGGACAACCTGCTTACAGTACTGGCGCAGGCCTATACCGGGCGTGTTTCGCGCCGTCAGGATGCCTTTCTGCGCTGGACGCTGGCGCTGAGCTGGACGGCGTTCTGCCTGCTGCTGATGCTGCTGCCGGACGAGGGCACGATCGTCAACGCGCTGTCACTGGCGGCGGGCGGCGGCGACCTGACCGACGCGCTGGGGCATGTGTTTCTGTTCGGTGTGCTCACCCTGCTGTGGTATGCGGCCCTGCTGGGACGGGAATCAAAGACGCCTGCCATGCGCCAGCGTGACCTGTGGGTGGCGGTGGGGGTCGGCTGGCTGGTCAGCACGGCATCGGAGGTCGGGCAGGCTTTTGTTCCCGGGCGGGGCATGGCCCTGCTGGACCTGGTCGCCAATATCTTCGGGCCGGCGGTGGTGCTGCTGTGGCTGCGCCGCCGTGTGGGGCGTTAGCTGGCGCTAGGTTCTGTTGATATTTGACGAAAGAGGCGGACAATAGGGCCTCACGAGAACAATGACACCTGCATCAATACCTTCGCCAATTAAGCGGCGAAACGGTCAAGTTGGCGAACGCGAATGCCGCCCAGTGCGGATAAACGTCGCCAGATGCGAGAAACTAAATCGTCATTGGGCGGATCGGGAAGCATTTTTATTGTTTCATCAAGATACCGCCGGGCGTGAAACTGAGCTTTGAGATCGCGTACGCTAAAATCTGGTTGGGTAGTACGATAGGGTTTGAGCATGGCCGCCGATAAGTTGACCATGAGAAAGGCGAGATTCACAGTATTGGTCACGGCGACGGATTTCACGTTCATAAAGCCATCCAGACCCCAATATTGCTTACCGTCACGGAAGTTGAACTCAATCTGAAAACGGAGCACATAGTAATCAACGATTTGGTCAGCAGTCAGGGCAAGGTCGGTGCTGAACAGGACAGCATGGCCACGTTTACCGGTTTCGAGATGGATTTTGACCACGACCACCACATTGAGGATATCCGCGAATGACTTGTGGAATACCTTCATCTGGCAGGTATCAAGCTGGTAGTCATCCGCAATGACAGAGTGACACAGTGTGTGAGCTGGCAAGTGGTCGTAGTTGAGTTCCTGGCCGTAACGGGGCTTTGGCCCACTGTAAGGCAAATACAACGTCGCATCATGACGCATTTTGGCGATGATATGCTGATATGCAAGCCGGTCTTATGCACCGCATAGGTTGCCGGGTAATTGCCGAAATGACCATCCAACATGATATGTTTGACTGCCAGGGGGCAATGCGTGCTGTAATGCCTCGGAGCATGCCCTGGAGCAAGGCCAAAAGTGTATTCGGACAATCGACCACAATATGGCTGCCCAGTCCAACGGTGTATGATACCAGCGCCGGACCGTTCGATAACTGTCCCCATTTTTGGCGAAGGTATTGCTCAGGGTCGCGAGGTAGACGAACAACCCAAGGTGCCGATGACCTG